>NZ_JBYNRN010000039.1:0-175945 GCF_057785155.1 Paenisporosarcina sp. | reverse complement strand
AGCACAATGTACTGAAAGTCGAGACCACCAAAAAGTAGTGACACGACATATTTGGCAGGAATATCTTGAAGAAGCTGATCATCTTCGACACCACGAAGATGTAAAACCCATTTATGCGAAACGCAAAGAAACAATTGAACGCGTATTCGCTGATGGAAAAGAAAAGCATGGCATGCGTTGGACAACGTTAAGGGGACTTAAAAAATTGTCGATGCAGGCGATGCTTACTTTCGCTGCCATGAATTTAAAAAAACTTGCCAACTGGACATGGCAAGTTCCACAAACAGTATAAATATTGACCTCGGAGAGGTCTGCGACAAATAAAAATTGCTTGATATCCTAGAAAAAAGCAAAAGGGGTTCGGAATGCAACCATTCCGAACCCCTTTTGTCTACAGTCTGACCACAGAGATGGAATTCTCTGTGGTTTTTAGACAGTAGAAAATAATTAGTAGTTATTAATATAATAGAAGAGTTTAACTTCTTATCTTATGCACATGACATTAAACTAGAGTGATCGACTATTTCTTACGCTTTCCGCAGACGAAACGCAAGCCTCCTCGCGTCAGCTGTCTCTGACAGCTGCCACTGTGGGGTCTTGCGTGTTTCGTTCTTCCGCAGGAGTCTTCAGAAATAGCCAACCACCTTCTTACAAAAATAGTTTGATGGATTAAGTTTAGAAAAACTATTTGAGTTCAGTTGAACTGAATGGAGGTGGCGATTAAACCTTTTATATAGATTGTAGTGGTAGGCGGCGACTCCTGCGGGATCAGCGGGACTGGTGAGACCCCACAGGGGCTTGCGACGAGGAGGATCACCGCCCGCCTCGCGGAACGCGTCCGCCTAAAACGGAAATCGACTATGTCATTTTCAAAAAAAGAGGTCTGCCCTTAAAAGTCATTTACTATGACTTTTGGGACAGCCCCTTCATTGATAAACTTTATTTTAATTTTAATTGTGCTAATTCATTTAAGAACTTATCATTTAATACTTTAATATAAGTTCCTTTCATACCTAATGAACGAGATTCGATTACACCAGCACTTTCTAATTTACGCAAAGCATTTACAATTACTGATCGAGTAATACCAACTCTGTCAGCAATTTTTGATGCTACTAACAAACCTTCGTTACCATCAAGCTCTTCAAAAATATGCTCAATTGCTTCAAGTTCACTATATGATAGTGAGTTGATCGCCATTTGAACTACAGCTTTCGTACGTGCTTCTACTTCAATCTCTTCAGATTTTTCACGAAGGATTTCCATACCAACAACAGTTGCGCCATATTCACCAAGGATTAAATCGTCATCTTGGAATTCTTCTTTTAAACGACCAAGGATTAACGTACCTAATCTTTCACCGCCACCAATGATTGGAACGATTGTTGTTAACCCATCTTTAAATAGTTCGCGGTTTTCAACAGGGAATACAGTATGTTCGCTATATACGTCTAAATTTGAAGAAGTTTCATTTACATGGAATAAGTTTTTTGTGTATTCTTCAGGGAATTGACGCTCTTCCATCATTTTAATCATACGCTCATTTTCAATTTGTTGATTGATGTCGAAACCTAATAATTTACCTTTACGACTTACGATAAATACATTACATTCGATTACGTTGCTTAATGTAGTCGACATTTCTTTAAAGTTTACTTGCTTTGTCGCCGAGCCTTGCAGCATCGAGTTAATCTTTCTTGTTTTTGCTAATAAATTCATCTAATTGGCCTCCTGTGATTTAAACTGCTATTTATTCAATATTCTAAAGGTTTTTAATCTTCAATGATATAGATTTATCATACATTACAAAATAAATTGTGACAAATCTTTGTTTTTTACGATATTTCCTAATTTTTGATCGACATAGCCTGGCGTAATGTCGATATGTGCTGGTGATATTTCAGAAGCTTCAAAAGAGAGTTCTTCTAATAACTTTTCTAATATCGTATGCAATCTTCTAGCCCCAATGTTGTCAGTTTCTTGGTTTACTTCCGTCGCAATTTCTGCAATTCGAGTAATGGCTTCATCCGTAAACTCAATAGTCACTCCTTCTGTTTCTAGTAGTGATTTATATTGACGAATTAACGAATGATCGGGTTCTTTTAAAATCCTAACAAAATCATCTTTCGTTAACTTTTCAAGTTCTACACGAACAGGGAATCTGCCTTGTAGTTCCGGTATCAAATCCGATGGTTTTGCCGTATGGAAAGCTCCTGCAGCAATGAACAACATATAATCAGTTTTAACAATCCCATGCTTCGTTTGAACAGTTGAGCCTTCAACGATTGGCAATATATCTCGCTGGACACCTTCTCTAGAAACATCTGCAGAGGATCCTGCGCCACCCTTGCTTGCAATTTTATCAATCTCATCAATAAAGATAATCCCAGACTGCTCAGCACGTTCAACTGCCTTTTGAGATAGTTCTTCATTATCAATTAATTTACCAGCTTCTTCAATTGTTAAAATTCGTCTCGCATCTTTAACTTGAACACGACGTTTTTTCTTTTTCTTAGGCATGAGATTTGAAAAGGCATCTTGCATGTTTTGCCCCATATTCTCCATCCCTGACCCTTGGAATGCGTCAAAGAGTGATGGAGATTGTTCGGTTACCTCAACATTCACCCATTCTTCCTCAAGCTTACCGTCTCTTAAATCTTCCGCTATTTGAGACCGTTTTAAACGAACTTCTGTATCATCATTACTAGTTTCTTCTTGTTCTGTCTTTTGGCCAAAAAGCATTTCAAAAGGATTTTGTCCTTCATGCTTCTTTTTTAATGAAGGAACTAATAATCGAACAATGGCATCATTCGCCAAGCGTTCAGCTTGGCTTTTCACTGCCTCCATCATTTCTTCTTTAACTAAGCGCACCGAAGTCTCAGTAAGATCTCGAACCATGGACTCTACATCTCTGCCCACATAACCTACTTCTGTGAACTTGGTTGCTTCAACTTTAATGAATGGAGCCTTTGTTAACTTGGCAATTCTACGTGCAATTTCAGTCTTACCTACTCCAGTAGGACCAATCATTAATATGTTTTTAGGAATAACTTCATTTTTCATTTCATCGGACAACAAACTTCTGCGATAGCGATTTCGTAATGCAACAGCAACCGATTTTTTCGCATCCTTTTGTCCGACAATATAACGATCCAAATGCTCAGTTATTTGTTTAGGGGTTAGATGTTTACTCATTCATTCAACGCCTCCACAATTATTTCATGATTTGTGAATACACATATATCGGCTGCAGTGGTTAATGCTGCTTTTGCAATTTGTTCGGCAGTCATTGTCTCACCAGCATATTGTTTTAATGCTCTACCTGCAGCTAATGCAAAGTTACCACCAGAACCAATTGCTAAAATTCCGTCATCTGGTTCAATTACTTCACCTGTCCCAGAAACTAAAAGCAAAGTTTCTTTATTCATTACCAATAGCATAGCTTCTAGACGTCTTAGCATTTTATCGCCACGCCACTGCTTCGCTAACTCAACCGAAGCACGCTGCAAATTCCCATCATACTCCATTAACTTTGCTTCAAACATTTCAAATAACGTAAAGGCATCCGCTACTGAACCTGCAAACCCTGCCAAAACTTGACCATTAAATAATCGTCTCACTTTTTTTGCGGTATGTTTCATCACAACTTGATTGCCAAGAGTTACTTGACCATCACCTGACATGGCTGATTTTCCAGCATGTTGAATAGCGAATATCGTTGTTGCATGTATCTCACCCATATAGTTCACCTCATAATTCGTTATGCACGTGGATGTGCATTCATATATGTTTTTCTTAAGTGTTCTTTCGTGACATGTGTATACACTTGAGTGGAAGAAAGTTGAGAATGACCGAGTAACTCTTGGACAGTACGTAAGTCAGCACCATTGTTTAGTAAGTGCGTTGCAAATGTATGTCGCAACATATGAGGATAAATTTTTGTATGCAGAGAAGCTTTTTTAACCATCTCATTTAATACAAATCTTACACCTCTAGGAGTTAATGGCTCCCCTCGCATATTAGTAAAGATCACTTGATGTTTTGTTTGTTTCATAAGTTTAGGACGTGCTACTTCTAAATAGTGTTCCAATGCATCATGGGCAAATTGGCCAAAAGGTAAATAACGTTCTTTACGACCTTTTCCCATTACTCGTAATATACCCAATCTCAAATCAATATCTACTTCTTCTAAAGATGTAAGTTCACTAACTCGAATACCTGTCGCATAAAGCAGTTCTAATAATGCTCGATTTCGAATGTCGAGTAATGAATCGCCTTCTGCAGCTTTAAATAATTCCTGCATTTCTTCTTCATAAAAAAAATGAGGAAGACGTTCCTCTTTTTTAGGATGATATAGGGAGCGAAAAGCATCTTCTTTAAAACCAAATTCTCGATTCCCAAATTTATAGAAAGATCGAATTGCAGAAATTTTTCTTGAAATCGTCGTTCTAGATAATTTATTTTCATACATTTTCGTTACGTAAAGTCTTGCATGAATATATTCAACTTGTTCTAATTCAGTCACACCTTCAGCTTCAAGAAAACGGAAGAATTCAACGATATCAGATTCGTATTCACGAACCGTATGGGACGAGTAGTTTTTTTCCAATTGAATATAACTTAAAAACTGATTAAGTGCATCGGTTGGATTCATCAAGAATTCCCCTCCATTTGAGAAACATAACTGGTCTTGTGTACAAGGACAAGTTTTTCATTTTATATGTGAGGTCAAATGTTGAAAATGTATACAAGTATTAGAAAAACACAGCTTGCACCGAAAGGGTGAAAGCTATGTTTTTTCTTATACTGATATTCAATCAAAACATATACTTTATAATCAGTAAAATAAAAAGCCTCTAAATTATAACAACAATTAGAGGCTTTTCGCAATTAAACTGATAATGTATTCATAAAATTTTGAATTGTTGCTAGTGCACGTTCAGCATGTTTTGAACCACGCTCTTCCTTTGTTTTGTATCTTTTGGAAAGAGGTGGGAACAGGCCGAAGTTCACATTCATAGGTTGGAAGTTCTTTGGATCAGCTTCAGTGATATATCTTGCCATGCTTCCTAGCGCTGATTCATGAGGTACAGTTACTACCTCTTCTCCTAATGCCATCTTAGCAGCATTAATGCCCGCTATCAAGCCACTGCCGGCTGATTCAACGTACCCTTCGACACCTGTCATTTGACCGGCAAAGAAAAGTTGGTCGTTATTTTGAAGTTGGTAAGTCGGTTTTAAGACACGAGGAGAATTGATAAACGTGTTTCGGTGCATGACACCATACCGAACAATTTCAACGTTTTCTAACCCCGGAATTAATTTCAATACTTCTTTTTGTGGTCCCCATTTCAAATGTGTCTGAAAACCAACAATATTATATAAAGTCCCAGCAGCATCGTCTTGACGCAGCTGAACAACTGCATATGGTATCTTTCCTGTTTTTGGATCTTCAAGACCAACTGGTTTCATCGGACCAAAAAGTAACGTTTTTTTACCTCTTGCAGCCATTACTTCAAAAGGCATGCACCCTTCAAAATAAATCTCTTTTTCAAATTCTTTCAAGGGAACAACTTCTGCAGTAATTAAAGCATCATAAAAGCGGTCGAATTCTTCTTCCGTCATAGGACAATTTAAATATGCAGCTTCTCCTTTATCATAACGAGATTTTAAATATACCTTGTCCATGTTGATGCTATCTTTTTCAACAATAGGAGCTGCGGCATCATAGAAGTATAAATAATCTTCACTCGTTAACTTTTGAATTTGTTCAGCTAACGCTGGTGAAGTTAGTGGACCACTCGCAATAATTGTTATCCCTTCAGGAATTTCCGTGACTTCTTCATTAATCACTTCGATGAGTGGGTGATTCTTCACTTTTTCTGTTACAAATGCAGCAAATTCATGTCGATCTACAGCGAGTGCACCCCCTGCAGGGACCGAACATTGGTCAGCTGCTGCAATAATGACTGAATCCAGCATTCGCATTTCTTCTTTTATAACGCCGACAGCATTGGTTAATGTGTTAGCTCGTAATGAATTTGAGCACACCAATTCCGCAAATTTATCTGTGTGATGAGCAGCTGTTTGTTTAACTGGTCGCATTTCGTATAAACGAACCTGAACACCACGTTTGGCAATTTGCCAAGCAGCTTCACTTCCAGCAAGCCCCGCTCCGATTACATTAACTATTGTCAATTTAGACACCAACCTTTTCTTTACGATATAGAATGGATTACTTTAGATTTGTTTGTTTATTAGTTTTAAGTGATGGATCATATTCAGTTAAGCAGATCTCAGCTTAAAAATACTTCCCGACTGATATATAAATCAGTGAAGAAGTCTTTAAAATCATTCAAGTCAAGATACAAGCGCCGGTCTCATTATAAGACGGCGCTTTGTCCTTTTCTATTTAAGCTTGTGCATCTTCTTTGTAATCACAAGATGTACATTGAATTTGAATTCCTTTTTTCAACTTTTTCTCAACTAATAATTCATTACACTTCGGACATGGTCGGCTAATTGGTTTATCCCAAGAAACAAAATCACATGTTGGATAACGGTCACATCCGTAGAAAATACGTTTCGTTTTACTCTTGCGTTCAACAACTTCGCCCTCTTTACATGTCGGACACTTCACATCGATATTCTTCACGATCGCTTTCGTATTTCGACATTCAGGGAAATTGCTACAAGCCATAAATTTACCGTATCGTCCTAACTTAAAGACCATTGCAGATCCACATTTCTCACAATCTTCTCCTGCAGGTTCATCTTTAATAACGACTTTTTCCATTTCCTTATCAGCATGAATGACATGCTTCTCGAAGTTTTGGTAAAACTTATCGATGACATGAACCCACTTTTCTTGTCCTTCTTCCACACTATCCAAGTCTTTTTCCATTTGAGCAGTAAACTCGATATTAATAATATCTGGGAAGAATTCTAGAACGAGTTGATGAACAATGCCTCCAAGTTCAGTTGGAATAAATCTTTTCGCTTCAAGGGTTACATAACCACGTTTTTGAATGGTATCTAGAGTAGGTGCATAAGTAGAAGGTCTACCTATTCCTAACTCTTCTAAAGTTTTGACAAGTCTAGCCTCTGAATAACGTGGTGGCGGTTGTGTGAAATGTTGCTTTGGTTCTATCTCTATTTTTTTCACCATGTCGCCTTGATTCATGATCGGTAAAATACGATCTTTTTCTTCTACCTGATCGTCATTCCCCTCAACATAAACTTTCATGAAACCAGGGAATTTCACTTGTGAGCCATTTGCTCTAAAGACTACACCTTGATTTGTTAAGTCCACCGTTACAGTGTCTAATAGTGCAGAAGCCATTTGACTCGCCAAAAAACGCTCCCAAATTAATTTGTATAATCGGAACTGGTCTTTCGACAAAAGTGCTTTTAATTGATCTGGCGCTCTTAATACACTTGTTGGACGAATCGCTTCATGCGCATCTTGAGATTTACTAGATTGTTTGACTGGAGCTGTGGTTGTTGAGATGTATTCTTTTCCATATTCAGTTTCAATATAGGATTGTGCATCTCTTTTAGCCGTATCAGAAATTCGAGTTGAGTCCGTACGCATATAAGTTATTAAACCAACAGAACCTTCCTTGCCAACATTTATACCTTCATATAGTTGTTGAGCAAGCATCATTGTTTTTCTTGCACGGAAGTTAAGTTTACGAGCTGCTTCCTGTTGCAATGATGATGTCGTAAACGAAGGAGCTGGATTACGTTTACGTTCTTTTTTGACAACGCTTGTCACTTCGAACTGATCGCCTTTTATTTGTTTTAATATTTCTTTAACCTGTTGTTCGTTTGTTAGTTTGACTTTTTCTTTGCCATTTCCAAAATAAACGGCGTCGAAAGGTTTTTTACCTTTTTCAAAGTTTCCTTCAATTGACCAGTACTCTTCAGGTTGGAACGTCTTAATTTCGTTTTCACGATCAATAATGAGACGTAAAGCTACTGATTGAACACGTCCAGCAGAGAGTCCTTTTTTGACTTTCTTCCATAGTATTGGACTAATGTTGTATCCAACAAGTCGATCGAGAATTCTTCGAGCTTGCTGTGAATCAACAAGGTCCATATCAATCGGACGAGGATTTTTAAAAGATTCTTTTATTGCTTCTTTTGTAATTTCATTAAATACAACACGACAATCTGATTCAATATCAATGTTCAATGAGTTCGCGAGATGCCAAGCAATTGCTTCACCTTCGCGATCCGGGTCAGCTGCGAGATAAATTTTCTTCGCTTTTTTAGCTGCTGATTTCAAATCTTGCATTACGGGGCCTTTTCCGCGGATTGTAATGTATTTCGGAGAATAGTTATTCTCTACATCTACACCCATTTGACTTCGCGGCAAATCACGCACATGACCAAGTGATGCTTTAACTTTATATTTTTTGCCAAGGTAACGTTCAATCGTCTTCGCTTTGGCTGGCGATTCTACAATCACTAAAAAATCCGACATGTATGTGCCTCCTTATAGAGGTTCCTAATAAATCAATAAAAGAAATACCTGTTGCAAAATGTATAACAGATTGCAGTAGATTGCAACCATTTTTCATTTATGTGTCAACTTTGATGCACATTTTGTTTTAGTTCTTCAAGAATTTGGAAGCCGTTCCACACGGGTTTTGCTCCTTCAAGCATAAGTAAATGAGGACCAACTGACAACTCTGAAGATATGGAACCAGGAACACAAAATACGTCCTTTCCGTTATCTATTGCATGTTGCATTGTACTAACCGTTCCACTTTTTTCTCTTGCTTCAGTAACTACCACTGCATGAGATAATCCACTTATTATTCGATTTCTCATAGGAAAAGTCCATTTTTTTGGCGTTACATAGGGTGGATATTCCGTCAAAATTAATTGATGTTGTTCCATGGTATGAAATAACACACGATTTTCTTTCGGGTATTGCGTAAATAGACCGTGTCCAACAACAGCAATCGTTTTTCCTCCAAGGTTGTGGGTAATAGCATGAGCCATTGCGTCAGCCCCTTTAGCTAGTCCACTAACAATCACAACTCTGTCCTTGATTAGTGGAGGGATAATAAAGTTCATCGCTTCTAGAGAGTATGACGTTGCTTCTCGAGATCCAATAATCGCAACAAATAATTGTTCTTTTAAATAGCCGATTTTTCCTCTTGCATACAAAATGGCTGGCGGATCATATAACGTTAATAATTGTTTAGGGTAAGTGGATTCATTAAATAAAATGGGGGTAATTTGATGCTTTTCATATGCTCGCAGAAGTGGGGTTTCTAGCGATTTATCATATGATTTTTGAAATCTTACCGTTCGTTCATAAGATAATTTTAATAAGTGGGAAAGTTGATGGATTGGCATTTTGTCGACAGACTCTAACTCAGGATCTACCTGAAGAAGTGGGGTAAGTCTGTTTAAAGGCACCGGAAAAACATAGTGCAGTGCTAGCAATCGTTGCTTAAACTGATCATCATTCATTCGTTTCCTCCTTTTTCATCCAATACTAATTAAGGTTATTTCGTAAAAAAAAGCGACACATCGGTTGATGTGCCGCTTAACATTATATTAATGTGTTTTACATTGATCGTACAAGCCTTTTTCTTTAATTACTTTAATTAAAGTTTCACCAATAACAGATGGAGTAGCTGCAACTTCCATACCTGCAGCATTCATTGCTTTGATTTTTTCAGCGGCTGTACCTTTACCACCAGAGATAATTGCACCGGCATGGCCCATACGTTTACCTTCTGGAGCTGTTTGACCACCGATAAATCCTACTACCGGTTTCGTCATGTTTGCCTTAATCCACTCAGCAGCTTCTTCTTCAGCTGTTCCGCCGATTTCACCAATCATAACTACTGCATACGTATCTGGATCTTCATTGAATGCAGAAAGTGCATCAATAAAGTCAGTTCCGTTTACTGGGTCTCCACCGATACCTACAGCTGTACTTTGTCCAATTCCTTCTTGAGAAAGTTGGTGTACTGCTTCATAAGTAAGTGTACCAGAACGAGAAACTACGCCTACATGGCCTTTTTTGTGAATGTATCCAGGCATAATACCAATTTTACATTCTTCAGGTGTAATAACACCTGGGCAGTTAGGTCCGACTAAACGCGTTTTTTTGCCTTCCATATAACGCTTCACTTTTACCATATCCAATACTGGAATATGTTCAGTGATACAAATCGCCATATCTAAGTCAGCATCAACAGCTTCTAGAATTGCATCTGCAGCGAATGGAGCTGGTACATAAATAACTGACACATTAGCGCCTGTTGCTTTAACAGCTTCTTCTACTGTATTGAAAACGGGAACGCCTTCAGCTTCAGTTCCGCCTTTACCTGGAGTAACACCAGCGACGATTTTAGTTCCATATTCAAGCATTTGCTTTGTATGGAAAAGAGCAGTTGATCCCGTGATACCTTGTACGAGTACTTTCGTATCTTTATTAATATATACGCTCATCTTTTGTCCCTGCCTTTCTTAGCCTACTAGTTCAACAATTTTTTGCGCGCCATCAGCCATAGAGCCAGCCGCAATAATGTTTAAGCCAGATTCGTTCAATAATTTTTTACCAAGTTCTACGTTTGTACCTTCTAAACGAACAACTAATGGTACTTGTAATCCAACTTCTTTAGCCGCTGTGATTACACCTTCAGCAATAACGTCACACTTCATAATTCCACCAAAGATGTTAACGAAAATACCTTTAACATTTTTGTCAGATAAGATGATTTTGAATGCTTCCGTTACTTTCTCAGCAGTCGCGCCGCCCCCAACGTCAAGGAAGTTAGCGGGTGATCCGCCGTAATAGCTGATTGTATCCATTGTTGCCATAGCTAGTCCAGCACCGTTAACCATACATCCGATGTTTCCATCTAAAGAGATATAGCTAAGGTCATATTTAGATGCTTCAATTTCTTTTGCATCTTCTTCATCATAGTCACGTAATTCTAAGATATCTTTGTGACGGTATAGAGCATTTGCATCGAAGTTAAACTTCGCATCAAGTGCCATAACGTCCCCACCACCAGTAACTACTAATGGGTTGATTTCTACGATTGCCGCATCTTTATCAACAAATACTTGGTAAAGACCAAGCATGAATTTCACAGCTTTGTTAACTAAGTTAGCTGGAATGTTCATGTTGAAAGCCATACGACGAGCTTGGAAACCAGTCAATCCAACAACAGGATCGATAACTTCTTTAAAGATTTTTTCAGGAGTTGCTTCTGCAACTTCTTCAATATCCATTCCGCCTTCTTCAGAACCCATAAGAGTTACACGAGAAGTGGCACGGTCAAGTACTAAACCTAAGTAGTACTCTTTTTTAATGTCGCAACCTTCTTCAACAAGAAGACGCTTAATTTCTTTTCCTTCAGGACCTGTTTGATGAGTAACAAGTACTTTCCCAAGAAGTTCTTTCGCGTATGTACGAACTTCATCTAAGTTCTTCGCGATTTTAACACCGCCAGCTTTACCACGACCACCTGCGTGGATTTGAGCTTTCACCACGACAACGTCTGTGCCAAGTTCTTTTGCAGCTTTTACCGCTTCTTCAGGAGAAAAAGCAACTAAACCGTTCGACACTGCGACACCATATTGTCTGAGGAGTTGTTTACCTTGATATTCATGGATATTCATTTTACATCCTCCAATCAAACTTCTGTCAAGTAATTTACTACCTTTACCATTGTATAAAACCTGTCATACAATGTCCACATAAGACTGCTATAACACGTAAAACATCAAATATTCCGACTTCTTGTCGTTTTATAGCAAAACAGTTTGATACGCATTCCAGCTACCTTTCGACAATAAAAAAGAGATCATTCGTCCATCTAGCGATGGTAACGAAAGATCTCTTTTATCTTCTTTTTAACCCTTGAGTTTGATCAATCCGGTAAATAAAGGCGAATACTTCAGCAACCGCTTGATACAATTCTTCCGGGATTGATTCATTAATGTTCAGTTGACCGAGCAAAGAAACTAAACTCGGATCCTCTTGTATCGGTATATGGTTTTCTTGTGCTTTTTTTAAAATGTTTTCTGCAATTTTCCCTTTTCCTTTTGCAATAATGACAGGAGCATTTTCAGCATCTGGCTTGTATGTGAGGGCAATGGCTTCTTTTCTTCTTAGTTGCTCTTCATTCATATCTTAATATCGACTCCTTGTGTAGGCACTTGATGTTGACGATCGAGACCTGGAATCGGTTGTTTTTCAAACGGTTTCATAAAGACACCCGATAATTGATAATCCAATGCTTGCAAACCATCTTTTAGTGCTTCTTTAAACGGTTCTGCTACCGCTTGTAAGGCATCATTTTCATTAAATATCGTCACGGTAACCACTCGATTTTGAACTTGCATATCAATAACGGTTTCTTTGAGAGCATTTAAATCCAAATAAAACATAACACGAGCATAGTTCGAATCAATTTTTCCATCTTCCTTCATGCGTCCATTCCATTGAAGGGTAGCATCCATTTTCTTCCCTAAGAAATCAAGCGGAACTTGCATAAGCAATTGATGTTGAGGACCATTTTCACCTGATAAAATTTGAAGTCCATTCATTCGAGTAATAATGGTATCTGCAACTTCTTTCATTGGCATAGAAATACTTGGGTCTTGTAATAAAGCTAATAGTTGCGGCTTAAGTGTTTCACTCATTTGTGTAAGATTACTACCTAATTGTCCTAACTTAGCTTCATAGGAGAATCCTAAATCTTGTAAGACTTGCTTCATCGCCAATTCAATTGTTTTCTGATTCACCCCAGATTGGACAGCCAGTTCAGCCTGACTTAACACTTGTTGAACGGGTATCTGAGTAGATTGGCTGGCTAGTGACGTTAGTTGCTGAAAAACTTTTGAGTTTGGAGCAGTTCCATTTAAAGATTGTAGTAAGGACAAAATATGCTCCTTAGGCGCATTGCCTTGAACATCAGTTAGCAAAGGTGCTGTTTGGCTAAGTGAAGCAAATGCTTTCACGATTTCATTTGTCATTGTCTTCACACTTGTTTTCCAAGCTTGTGAATTTACTGGTGTATTTTCTAATCGTTGTAATTGTGTTTGCAATTGAAGTTTTACTTCATTCGATAATAATTGATTTTGCTGAATCGAAGTTTGTAACGCCTGGACATTCGTTTGAACTTGACTAGGTGTTGATTGAAGCAACTGAATTAATTGCTGACCAATCGTTCCTTGACTCTCTGTTTTTGAGCTTGCACTTGTAGTTGAAGGTGGGTTCAAAAAATTAGAGATGGATGCCTGCTTTGGAACAAGACCTACTTCTTTTAACATGCTTAATAAACTAGATTTATCACTAACAGAAGAATTCGGTGACAATAATGTCTCTAAAGCCTTGCCAACAATGGTGCCACCAAGTTCCTTAGACAATGGTTGTGTAATCTGATTTAGTGTTTGTTGAATTGCAGCCTTTTGAACGGGTGGTAGCGATTGGTCAGATTTAAGCGTTTGCTTTAGTGAATCCAATAACGTATTGAGTCCTGTTTTATCACCACCACTGATGATTGATCGAAATATCTCATTAGTAAAAGGTAATTTCATCTCACTCATTCGTTGAATAGCTTGCACTGCATCTGCCAGTTTCACTTGGGGCGGTAGATTTTTTATCCATTGTTCTGCTTGTAATAGTTGGTCTTTGGACAAATGAATTTGTTCCTTCACCATATGTTGAACGAGCGCTTGCATTGTCGGAGTTTTAGGCAATTGAAGCGAATCCATTAATTGTTGAATTTGCACAGAAGGCGACGACGTTTGTGGCAGAGCTCCGGTTACAACTTTTAGTTGCAACTCTGGTTTAACACTTGTTACTTGAAAATAATGTGAGTCGCCAGCCTTTAGTGGGACTTCTAGCTTGGCGATCATTTTTTGATTTCCTACTTGCACTTCAGCCGTTTGATTTGGATATAATTTTTTTATATTGCCATGAAATACTTGTCCCTGCTTTAAAGAGAGTGGTTGTTCAGACACAGATTGTGATCTCATATTTGGTTGAATAGAAGAAAAAGACGCCGCTGTCATTGGTAACCCCCTCCTTTCCAACTACATAGATTTAATAGGTTCAAATGATTTACGATGAATTGGCGTATAGCCAAAACGTTGTAAGGCTTCTAAATGCTCAGCTGTTCCATAACCTGCATTTTTCGAAAAAAGATAGTTCGGATATTGTTGATGCCATTCATCCATCAATTCATCTCTAGTTGTTTTAGCCAATATAGAAGCAGCTGCTATACATAAGCTTTTAGAGTCACCTTTTATAATCGAGTGCTGTGAAATGTCTAACGGAAGTTTCATTGCATCGATTAACAATACATCCGGTTGAATGCTTAAATGTTTGACAGATTCACCCATGGATTCTTTAGTCGCTTCGTAAATGTTGATTTCATCTATTCTTAATGGGGGCTGAACATGAATGCTATATGATTTTGCATGTTTCTTTATTTGCTGAGCAAATTCATTTCTTTTGCTACGGGACATTTGTTTCGAGTCATTTATTCCGATTAAATCTGTATGTATGTCTTCAAAAATCACCGCTGCGGTTACAACCGGACCAGCCAAAGGTCCTCTCCCCGCTTCATCAATTCCTGCGATCAAATCTTGAGCTGTTTGTTTAAAAGAATTGTCGAACTCTATTTTACTTTGATGTTGTTGAATGATCATTTGCTGTTTTGCTAATTTCATCTCCCAAGAGTTCAGTAACTTTTGAACGCCTTTTCTAGGGTCATGAACGAGACTTTCGATAAAAGAATTGCGGTCTTTCGTAAGGTTCAATTGAATTGCTATTTCTTGAATTGTTTTCATTTAAATCAGTCCTTCTTTACTACCTATATTATCGGCTGTATTCAACGTTTTTAGAGAGTTATTCGTGCGATTAGAAAAACCTTTTCTACCCGAAGGTAAAAAAGGTTATTTCACATCTTGTTTTTCGCTTTCTTCAACGAAGTCAAATGTTAATTTACCAAGGTTTTCTCCACGTATATCTCGGACAATTAATTCAGCTACTTGATCATAATCAATTTCTCCACCAGTAGAAAATGTCCGACGTAGTTTTCCAATATGATCGAACGTTTTAACTAAGTCTTCATCAACTGCTGTCAATTGGTATCGATCTTCCATACGTTTTGGATAATGCTCAGCTAAAAAACGCAATCCATATACCGCTAAGTCTTCCATATTCGTGATCGTATCTTTAATTGCACCAGTTAGCGCTAGTTTATAACCAACTGATTGATCCTCAAACTTTGGCCATAAAATCCCTGGTGTATCGAGTAATTCTAATTCTTTTTCTACTTTAATCCACTGTTGAGCTTTCGTAACACCAGGCGTATTTCCCGTTTTGGCTAAATTCTTCTTCGCTAAACGGTTTATAAGCGTTGATTTTCCTACGTTTGGTATACCCACAATCATGGCACGTATAGCTCTTGGTTTAATCCCTCTTGAACGCATGCGTTCCCATTTCTCTTCAAGTAATTCTTTTGCTGCTTTAATTACTTGCTGCAAACCTTTACTATCAAAAGAATTTATGGCAACTGCTTTGTGACCTCTTTCATCGAAATACTTGAGCCACTTTTTCGTTTGATGATCATCTGCCATATCTGCTTTATTTAAAATCAATAATCTAATTTTCTGCCCTACTACCTCATCAATCATTGGATTACGAGATGACAATGGTAAGCGTGCGTCAACTAATTCAAAAATAATATCAACGAGCTTAAGCTTTTCCGTTACTTCACGACGAGCTTTTGCCATATGTCCTGGGAACCATTGAATGGTCATATGTTTTCCTCCTTAAGTATTACTTGACGATACTTATTTCATTAGGAGGCCAGAATATAACACTTGTGCTTCCGATGATTTCGTCCATCGAGACAACCCCAATGTGACGACTATCCTTGCTGTATCGTCGGTTATCTCCCATTACGAAAACATAACCTTCAGGTACAACTTCCTCTTGAATAAGTTCTTCTAAAGTAAAATCTTCTGTTAGTGTTCCTTCAATAATTTCTTTTTTAAAAGGATCTAAGTATGGTTCAGGCTTTGCTTCACCATTTATATATAATTGATCGTTTTTATAAGCAACATGATCTCCAGGGAGTCCGATAACTCGTTTAATGTAGTCTTTTTGTTCTGGGGCATGAAATACGACGATATCGTACCGATTCGGTTCTCCAACGTCATAGCCGATTTTGTTAACGATCATTCGATCACCATTTTCTAACGTCGGCATCATGGATTCTCCATCAACAACAATTGGTGTAAACAAAAAGAAGCGAATGAGCCACGCAAGACCAAATGCAATCAATAAAGCCTTCGCCCACTCCCATATTTCATTTTTTTCTTTTTTAACTTCTTCCATCAAATTGCCCCCCTGCTTGTACTATTATTATTGTACAAGGAATTAACATCACAAGCAAAAAGAAAGAGAGCTTGAAATCCAAGCTCTCTTTCTGGCTGTAAATTATCGAATTTCTTTGATACGTGCAGCTTTACCACGTAAGTTACGTAGGTAGAACAATTTAGCACGACGTACTTTACCACGACGAATAACTTCTAAAAGAGTGATTTTAGGCGTGTGAACTGGGAAAATACGTTCAACACCAACACCGTAAGAAATTTTACGAACTGTGAAAGTTTCGCTTACTCCGCCACCACGACGTTGTATAACTACTCCTTCGTACAATTGGATACGTTCGCGAGTTCCCTCAACGACCTTAACGTGAACACGAACTGTGTCACCTGGACGGAAATTCGGAAGATCCGTACGAAGTTGTTCTTGTGTAATTTCAGTAATAATATTTTGCATATTTTTCTCTCCTTAGACAGATGCTCTTGCTAGCGACAATGGCTACAGCGGAACATCGTAATTCGGTACTCCACATAGAAGTACAGAATAGATGATACCATATAACCACGCACAAAACAAGATAATCTAGTTATTTTTATTTTGTTCCCATTGACTTATTAGCTGTTGATCTGCTTCCGACAAATTTAAAGAAGTTAGCAGATCTGGACGTCTTGACCAAGTTCTGTACAGAGATTCTTCATGTCGCCACTTTTCAATCTTTGCGTGGTTCCCAGACATTAGAACGTCTGGCACTGCCATTCCTCTAAAATCTGCAGGTCTTGTATAATGTGGATGCTCTAGCTTGCCTGTTGAAAAAGAATCTAGGACTGACGAATCACCGTTACCTAGTACTCCGGGTAAAAGTCTTACTACACTATCAATGACTGTCATAGCGCCAAGTTCTCCACCGGTTAATATAAAATCCCCTATTGAGACTTCGTCTGTAACCAAATGTTCTCTTATACGCTCATCATAGCCTTCGTAATGTCCACATAAAAAAATCAATTCTTCTTCTTGAGCAAATTCTTCAGCTTTCTTTTGTGTAAATCTCTCACCTTGAGGACACATCAAAATAATTCTTGGTTTCTTGGACGTACTCGTAATCGCCTCTACGGCTTGAAATAAGGGCTCTGGCTTCAAAACCATACCTGCACCACCCCCATAGGGATAATCATCAACCTGGTGGTGTTTATTACCCGAATACATACGAAAGTCAGTAACGCCTAAAGAAACCGCTTCTTTTTCTTGAGCTTTTTTTAAAATAGACGAATTAAAAACGCCTGTAAACATCTCAGGAAAAAGTGATAAGACATGGATCTTCATCATGATAATAAGCCGTCCAAAACTTCTATTGTTATCTTTTTATTTTCAATATCGATATCTTTTACAACATCCTCAATGTAAGGAATATAATGATCTTTTCCGCTAGCCGGTTTTACGGTCCAAACATCATTCGCTCCAGTTTGCAAAATATCCGTAATTACACCGATTTCTTGTCCATCTGTTCCAATAACTGTGCAACCAATAATTTCATGGAAATAGTATTCATTGCCTTCTAATTCAGACAATTGATTTTCCGATACTTTTAAGATGCCATCACGGAATCCTTGAACCATTTCAATCGTTAAATAGCCTTCAAATGTTAATAAGTCAAAATTTTTGTGGCGACGATGACTTGCAACAGTTAAGACAATCGGTGTTTTTGAATCACTTTTAAATAAGCTAAGTTTATTTCCAACGGCATATCGTTCTTCTGGAAAATCAGTGCTTGAAATGACGCGTACTTCACCACGAATTCCGTGGGTATTAACGATCTTCCCTACATTAAACCAATTCATCTGTTTCACTCCTTATTTATAGGCGAGATTAAACGCTTAGTTGACTGGATTGACACCTGCGCATAGATAGCAGATTTTGTCCTTTCAATAAACATCAACTATGCCGTTTATCGGTGTCTATTTTAAAAACACAGCTAGCACCACAATGGCACAGCTGTCTTTCTTTGTCCTATTGTTTAATCGGAATTCCAACTTATTGTACAAAAAAGGAAGGAACCATGGCCCCTTCCTTTTTCTACTATTAATCTAGAATATCGACATACGTCTTCTTCTTATGGTGACTGCTTGCTGCTGAATAAACAATGGTACGAATCGCTTTCGCAACACGACCTTGCTTACCAATAACTTTCCCCATATCTTCAGAATGGACAGAAAGTTTGTAGACAATACGGTTTGCATTTTCGTCAATTTCAATACGAACTTCTTCCGGATAATCAACTAATGGTTTAACAATTGTTTCAATCAGCTGCTTCATTAGGCTGCCCCCGATTACTTAGCGTTTTTTGCGTTATGGAATTTCTCCATGATGCCTTGTTCTGAGAACAAGTTACGTACTGTATCAGATGGTTTAGCACCAGTTGATAACCATTTCAACGCTAGTTCTTCGTTGATTTTTACTTCAGCTGGTGAAGTTAGTGGATTGTAAGTTCCCACTGTTTCGATTTGACGGCCGTCACGTGGAGCACGAGCGTCAGCAACAACGATACGATAGAAAGGAGATTTTTTAGCTCCCATACGTTTTAAGCGAATTTTAACTGCCATGTTTAATAGCACCTCCGAATAGTTTCACACAAGATAGTATATTATCAAGATTTGATTTGTTTGTAAAGTGTTTTTTCTTAACACCTTAAAAATTGCTTTAAAATTTATTTAAAAAGCGAGTCTAATCCTGGCATTTTCATCTTTTTCTTGCCTTTTTGTTGCATTCCAGACATTTGTTTCATCATTTTTTTCATGTCTTCAAATTGCTTAAGCAATCGATTGACGTCCTGAATGGTCGTCCCCGATCCTTTTGCAATTCTTTTTTTCCTACTAGAGTTAATCACTTCAGGTGTCGTTTTTTCTTGAGGCGTCATTGCATAAATGATCGCTTCTACTCGACCCATTTGTTTTTCATCAACTTTAGCATTTTCAAGCCCTTTAATTTTTCCGGCACCGGGTAACATTTTGATAATGTCTTCTAAAGGACCCATTTTCTTCACTTGATTTAATTGCTCGACAAAATCGTCGAATGTAAATGTCTGTGTTCTAAACTTTTCTTCAAGATCTTTAGCTTTTTCTTCATCCACATTGGATTGAGCTTTTTCAATTAATGACATCATATCGCCCATGCCTAAAATACGTGAAGCCATGCGCTCAGGGTGGAACGCTTCAAGAGCATCCATTTTTTCACCCATACCAACGAATTTAATTGGTTTTTCAGTAACAGAACGAATAGATAACGCAGCACCACCACGTGTATCACCATCTAATTTCGTTAAAACGACACCCGTAATGCCCAGGGCTTCATTGAAGCTTTGAGCGACATTAACCGCATCTTGACCTGTCATTGAATCAACAACTAAGAAAATTTCGTCAGGTTCTTTTAAGGCACGAATATCTTTTAATTCCTGCATTAAAACTTCATCAACATGTAAACGACCAGCTGTATCCACAATCACTACGTCATGATGTTCTTCTTTTGATTTTTCAATCGCTTGACGAACAATTTCAACAGGTGATACTTCTGTTCCGAGTGAAAACACGGGCAACGAAAGTTGTTTACCAATCGTTTCAAGTTGTTGAATGGCTGCAGGACGATAAATATCAGCTGCAACTAGTAATGGTTTACGATTGTATTTCTTGCGAAGCACATTCGCTAATTTCCCACTAGTTGTCGTTTTACCAGCACCTTGCAAGCCGACCATCATAATCACAGTCGGTGGTTTTTTAGCAAATTGAATTGGCGCTTGCTCTCCACCCATCAATATAGTCAATTCATCTTTAACGATTTTAATGACTTGCTGACCAGGAGTAAGGCTCTTCATCACATCGCTACCAACAGCTCGCTCACTTACTTTTTTGACGAATTCTTTTACTACTTTTAAGTTAACGTCGGCTTCAATTAAGGCAAACCGAACTTCTCTCATCATTTCTTTAACGTCTGCTTCGGAAACTTTTCCTTTTCCTTTTATACGTTGGATGGTTCCTTGCAGCCGCTCAGCTAGACCTTCAAATGCCATGCACGCCGCCTCCTAATCCCATTCTTTTAGTTGATTGACAAGTCCCATGACAACATTTTTTTCAATCTCATCTTGCTCCATAGCAAGCGTTAATTGTTCAATAACCATTTGTCGTTGTTGAAACTTCCCAAATAACTCTAGTTTATCTTCATATTCTTCGAGCATTGCTTCAGTACGTCGAATATTATCATAAACTGCTTGTCTAGAGATTTCGTATTCATCCGCAATTTCACCTAATGAATGATCGTCTAAATAATATAAATGCATATAACTGCGTTGTTTCTCTGTAAGTAGAGATTGGTAAAAGTCGAAGAGAAAGTTCATGCGTGTTGTTTTTTCTAAAAGCATCATGATCTCCGCCTTCATCTGTTTTAATTATCATACCGAGCTTGTATTGTGGTGTCAAGTATTTTTACTTGTCTAGTCTTTTTGAGCGGACTCTTCTTTCTCTAATCCTTCAGCGAAAAGACCATATACATATTTCTCTGTATCAAATGGCTGTAAGTCATCCATCTTCTCACCTAATCCAACAAATTTCACCGGAATATGGAGTTTGTTTCGAATGGCTAAAACAATACCGCCTTTCGCTGTTCCGTCTAGTTTTGTTAACACAATACCCGTAACATTCGTCGCTTCTTTAAACGTCTGAGCTTGAATTAATGCGTTTTGTCCCGTCGTTGCATCTAAAGCAAGTAACACTTCATGAGGGGCATTTGGAATTTCTCGTGAAATCACACGATGCACTTTTTCCAACTCATTCATTAAGTTCACTTTATTTTGTAATCGACCGGCTGTATCGCAAATAAGGACATCCACACCTCGGCTCTTAGCTGCGCGAACAGCGTCATACATCACCGCAGCAGGATCTGACCCTTCAGACTGTTTGATCACCTCAACACCCACTCGGTCACCCCATACTTGGAGTTGCTCAATTGCTCCAGCTCTAAATGTATCTCCAGCTGCTAGCAAAACAGATTTTCCTTCAGATTTCAGGCGATTTGCTAATTTACCAATTGTCGTAGTCTTACCCACTCCATTTACACCAACAAACAAGATAACAGTTAAACCATCGACTTGCATATTTAATTCATTTGAAGATTCTTCACCAGACTCATAAATTTCTACCAGTTTTTCTGAAATCACCGATTGAATTCCCGCTGTATCTTTCATGTTCTTACGCTGCACTTCAAAGCGAAGTGCATCCATAAGTTCCATAACAGTTTCAAAGCCAACATCTGCTTGTAATAAAATTTCTTCAAGCTCTTCGAAAAAATCTTCATCTACTTTACGATACTTTGCAACGAGATCATTCACTTTAGAAGTGAATTGATTACGCGTTTTGGCAAGACCATCTTTAAATTTCCCGGAAACCGTTACTGTTTCTTCAGGTGTACCCGTTAACTTTTCTTTCATTTTCTTAAAAAAACTCATGCTCGCTCGCTCCCTTGTGCAACAAGTGCCTTTTGTTCTTCTTGAAGTTTTACCGACACTAATTTTGAAATCCCCGATTCTTGCATCGTAATTCCATAAAGAACATCTGCACCTTCCATTGTTCCTTTGCGGTGCGTAATAACAATAAATTGTGTCTCATGACTAAATTTCTTTAAATACTGACTGTAACGTACCACATTTGATTCATCTAATGCAGCTTCTACTTCATCTAGAATACAGAATGGTACAGGACGAATGTTTAAAATCGCAAATAATAAAGCAATTGCCGTAAGTGCTCGTTCTCCACCTGAAAGCAAACTCAGATTTTGTAATTTCTTCCCTGGAGGTTGAGCGATAATATCAATTCCTGTTTCTAAGAGCGACTCAGGATTCGTCATGACTAAATCTGCTTGACCGCCTCCAAATAACTCCCTAAATACTTTAACAAATTGAGTTCGAATCGCGTAAAACGTTTCACTGAAGCGAATTGTCATTTCTTCATCCATTTCCTTAATGGCTTCATGAAGAGTTTCTTTTGCTTCTAATAAATCCTGTCTTTGCTCAGTCAAGAATGTGTGACGTTCTAGAACACGCTCATATTCTTCAATAGATCCGATATTGACTGGACCTAATTCATCAATCGACTGTTTCAACAGTTTCACTTTTTTCCTCGATACTTCTTCGTTAAACGTTTCAGTATCTGGGTAATCGATTTCATCAGAAGTTAGTTGATATTGCTCTTCCAAATGAGTTATGAGAGAAGATTGTTCCACGTCTAAACGATTCACTCGCACTTCCGCTGCTCTTAATGCATCAAGTGCTTGTTTATGAAGATGTTGATGCTTCTTCAATTGAAGTTCGAATTGCTGAACATTTTGGTTAATAGCTAACCTTTTTTCTCTGCCATCACTGACGATTTGTTGTAAGGAAAGTTTCTTCTCTTGCCAACTTGCCAATTGAGTAAGAATCTCTTCTTTAGATGGGCCAATCTCCATATTACCTGATTGATACCAGTCCATTTCTTTAGAAGCTTGATCTTTTTTAGCCGTTACTTTTTCTATTTTAAGCTTAAGTTCCGATACGGAACTTTCTGCTGTCGCCACTTGTTCTGACAACACGGCAATTTGAGAACGCAGTTCAGCAGATTGTTCAGTTAGACGATCTCGCTCATTTTGACTTTGGAATTTCATTGATGTTAAACGATCAATGGTTTCATTTATATCAGTCAATTCTTTCTTTAACTCGATTAATCTTTTTTGTGCGAGTTCTTGTTTTTGAGCCAGTTCATTTTTTCGACCTGAAACATGTTCATTTTCCGAGCGGAAAATATATTCACGTTCTTTCAAGCGTTTATAAGTTGATTCTAACTCACGTAATTCAGAACTCAACTCTAATTCTTTCGCACGAATTTCTTCACCTTCAACACGTCTAATTTCTAATTCTTTCGATCGTGTATCAACCGTATTTTTCAACTGAGATATCGAACTTTCTGCTTGGTAAATTGTTTCGTTCATCACAGTAAGTTTTGTAGATAGCTCATCTAATTCAGCTTTTCTTGAAAAAACGGAAGATTGCTGTTTAGAAAAACCACCAGTTAATGAACCACCAGCATTTACGATATCACCATCTAAAGTTACAACACGGAATCGGTACTGAGCCGTTTTCGCAATTTGAGAAGCTCCTTGTAAATCCTTCGCGATGACAACATTACCAAGAAGATTCTCTACGATTCGACGATTCTGCTCATCAAAAGAAACCAATTGATCTGCTGTATCTAAAAAGGCAGGATGACTTGAAATGGTCTGTACCGAGTCATATGAAAGTTTGCGAGATTTCATAACCGATTTAGGTAAAAACGTCGCACGTCCCACCTTTTTATCTTTTAAAAATGAAATCGCTTTTCTCGCATCATCATCAGTTTCCGTTACAATGTGTTGCATGGAAGCACCAAGTGCCGTTTCAAGCGCTTTGGCATATTCAGGTTTCACTTGAATTAGTTCAGCTACAGCGCCGCTAATGCCTTTTAAGTGCCCTTTTTCACGTGCCACCAATATTTCCTTAACACCTTGATAAAAACCTGAAAAATCAGCTTCTAGCGCTTCTAGAGACTCTTTTCTAGCTTTAAGCTGTTGTTGATGTTGATACGCTTGATAAAGGAGTGATTGCTTAGACTCCAATTGATCTTTTTCTTTCGAATAAACCTCTTGTTCACTCTTAAAAAGTTCAACTTTTTCTTGCAATTGTTTTGATACAACAGCTAATGCGTTTGAGACATTCGAACGGTTAGAATCCACAACATGTAATTCCTCAGAAATTAAAGAGTTTTCACCCTTCATTTTCTCAGTTTGTTCCATTTGTTGGACCACCTGTTGATCTAAATGCTTTAGCTCATTCTTCACAGTCGCTTCTTCGTTTAATCTTTCAATATACGTGGTTTTCCATTCTTCCATTTCACTTTCAATTTCAGCGGAAGACTGTTTGAGTAGATGGTCTAATTGTTTTAACTCTAATTTCTTTTGTTGTAATTCTTGTTGTCTATGTTTTGCACTTTGAAGCTTTTGCTCATATTCATTTTCTAATTCACTTTTTTCTTCATCAAAATCACGAATGCTTAGCTGAAGTTTTTCGATTTGCTGGTCAGTGTTCTGCCGTTTCTCTGCGAGTAATTGTTTTCTCCCATCCCAACGTTCCAGCTCTGCACTAGCCTCAACTAATTGCTCTTGTGCCCCATCGATGATCGTATCTTGCTCAGATAACAATTGTCTTGACTGAATCAGTTGGGATTCCGTTTCATCAATTAATCCATCAAGCGTAGATTCGTTAGCACTTTGCTCACTTACTTGTTTAGTCAACTCGATTAGTTGCGTTTCGATGCGTTTTAAATCGAATGCAATGACACCAAGTTCAATATCTTTAAGCTCTTCAGACATACGTAAATAATCAGATGCAGCGGATGATTGCATTTGAAGTGGCTCCATCCGATCATCTAATTCATGTAAAATATCTAAAACGCGATGTAAGTTATCGTCAGTTTCAAAGAGTTTGTGTTCCGCTTTTTTCTTACGAAGCTTATACTTTAAAACACCAGCTGCTTCTTCAAAAATGGAGCGGCGATCTTCTGGTCGGCTATTTAATATCTCATCTACTCTACCTTGAGAAATGATTGAAAAAGCTTCTTTTCCTAAACCAGAATCCATAAATAAATCATTAATATCTTTTAAACGACATGATTGTTTATTTAATAAATACTCACTATCGCCTGAACGAAACACTCGTCGTGTCACACTTATTTCTGCGTAATCAAGAGGTAAACGTTGATCTGCATTATCTAAAATCAATGTAACTTCAGCAAAATTAAGAGGTTTTCGCGAGTCACTTCCTGCGAAAATAACATCCTCCATTTTAGCTCCACGTAACGATTTAGCTGACTGTTCACCAAGCACCCATCGAATCGCATCTGTCACATTACTTTTTCCACTCCCATTGGGTCCAACAACTGCTGTAACCCCAGGGACGAAATCAATTCCAATTCGATCCGCAAATGATTTGAATCCTACTACTTCAAGTCTTTTTAAGAACAAATTCAGCCCTCCTGCCTGCTAGAAGCTTGTTCTTTAATATGTGTAATGGCAACTTGCGCTGCTTTTTGTTCCGCTTCTTTTTTTGATTTCCCTTTACCTAAGCCGAGTTCTTCAGCGCCTAGTTTAACAACTGAAACAAAAGTCCGGTTATGAGCTGGACCTTTTTCTTCTACAATCTCGTAAACTAATGAACCATTATTTGATTGCTGAACCATTTCTTGTAGCTGGCTCTTATAATCCATCACATGCGAAAAAGCACCGATTTCAACTTTTGGAAAGACGACTTGTTCTAGGAATGTTACGACAGGTTCTAAGCCTTGATCTAAATAGAGGGCTCCAATAAAGGATTCAAACACATCCGCAAGTAAAGCTGGACGTTCGCGACCTCCTGTAATCTCCTCCCCTTTTCCTAAAAGAACGTACACTCCGAACTTTAATTCATTAGCAAACAACACGAGTGAAGGTTCGCATACAATGGCTGCACGAAGTTTAGTCAATTCACCTTCACTCATTGAAGGGAACTTTTGAAAAAGGTACTGAGATACTGATAGTTCAAGAACTGCATCTCCTAGAAATTCAAGACGTTCATTATCTGTATAAAATTTGCGTCGATGCTCATTCACATAAGATGAATGGGTAAAGGCTTGATAAAGAAGATTTGAATTATTAAATTGAACATTTAGTTCGTTTTGTAATTTTATAAATGATTGTCGGACACTTTCTGAAAAAGTTCCATTTTTTTGAGGCATTCCTCTACGTTTACCAGTCATCTCTAATCTGCCTTCCTTTAGGTTCTACGCTTTAGTTTACCTGTTTAAAGCTCATTGTGCAAAAAGAAATAGAGACGCAGAAGACCATTCAATTTGAATGTCTAATGCGTCTCTGTCAAGGAAAAAGTTAATTACCCTTGTTTGCTTTCAATATACGTTACAGCATTACCTACCGTACTAATTTGTTCTGCATCTTCATCCGAGATTTCCATGTCGAACTCATCTTCAAGTTCCATAACAAGTTCCACCACGTCTAGAGAATCTGCACCAAGATCATCACGGAAAGATGCTTCCATTTTCACTTCGCTCTCGTCTACACCAAGACGATCTACGATTACTTTTGTTACACGCTCAACTACTGTTGCCAATATAGTCACCTCCCCTCAAAATAGTATACAAAAATCCATTCATTCTTCATAGAGGGTTTTACATAACCATACCGCCATCAACATGTAATGTTTGTCCTGTAATATAACTTGCATCATCTGAAGCTAGGAAAACCACTGCTTTTGCAACATCCTGTGGATTACCAAGTTTAGATAAAGGAATTTGCGTTAGCATTTGATTTTTAACATCATCTGATAATTCATCCGTCATTTCAGTTGTAATAAAACCTGGTGCTATCGCATTGACATTAATATGTCGACTTGCTAATTCTTTTGCTGTCGTTTTCGTTAACCCAATAACGCCAGCCTTAGCCGCCACATAATTCGCTTGTCCTGCATTACCTGAAACACCAACTATAGATGCAATGTTAATAATTTTCCCTGCGCGTTGTTTCATCATTTGACGAGTCACCGCTTTTGTACAAAGAAATACACCTTTTAAGTTCGTATCGATCACATCATCCCATTCGGATTCTTTCATACGCATTAATAGATTATCACGTGTAATCCCAGCATTATTCACTAAGATATCAACAGATCCGAATTGTTCAATTGTTTGTTTAACCATATCAGTCACATTCTCTGCATCACTAACACTAGCTTGAATAGCAAATGCTTGTCCTCCTGCAGCAATGATTTCATTCACAACTTCTTCAGCTTTGCTTTGACTACCGCTATAATTCACCGCTACACGAGCGCCTTCTCTTGCCAATTGCTTCGCAATTTCTGCACCAATTCCACGTGAAGCTCCAGTTACTAGAGCTGCTTTTCCATCTAATTTCCCCATTATGACCACTCCTTTGAAGCTTCTATCACGTTCTCAATTGTATGAAGATCATACACAGGATATACGTTTGCTGATCGGTCGATCTTTTTAACAAGTCCGCTTAACACTTTCCCCGGACCACATTCTACAAAATGAGTTACCCCTTCATCCAATAATGTACGAATACACATCTCGAATTGAACAGGTGAATACAGCTGACTTACAAGTAATGGTTTCATGTCTTCTGATTTCGTTACAGGTTGAGCTGTAACATTCGAAATAACTGGAATTGCCGTATCCTTCATGTCCAACTTGGCTAAAGCTTCTTGAAGCTTAGACGCTGCTGGTCTCATTAGCTCTGAATGGAAAGGTCCACTTACTTCTAGCGGAATCGCGCGTTTCGCACCCGCTTCTTTCGCTTTCACACAGGCTTTTTCCACTCCGGCTTTCGTCCCGGAAATAACGATTTGTCCCGGACAATTTAAATTAGCTAGTTGAACCGCATCTCCTTCATTCGTAACAAGATCTGTTACTTCTTTTAGTAAAGGAGCGTCTAATCCTAATATAGCAGCCATTGCCCCTTCACCTGCAGGAACCGCTTCATTCATAAACAACCCGCGTTCATGTACGATTTGAACACCATCTTCAAACGATAAGACACCTGAAGATACTAAAGCTGAATATTCCCCTAAGCTGTGACCGACTGTAAAATCGGGTTGAATTCCGGATTTTTTCAAGTACTCAGAAATCATTGTACTTGTCGTTAATAACGCCGGTTGAGCATGATAGGTATACGTTAATTGCTCAATAGGACCTTCAAGCATAAGTTTTGATAGGTCAAAACCTAATCGACGATCCGCTTTCTCATAAAATGATTTATTTTCACTATTACTCTCGACAAGTTCTGCTCCCATTCCAACTGATTGTGAACCTTGTCCAGGGAATAAAAAGGCAATCTTAGACATGTTTCCCCTCCTCAGCAATCGTTGCATGTATCGTTCCACACACGTCAAATTCAACCATCGTGCGCGCTTGACGAATCGCATTCATAATCGCATTGGCATTAGATGAACCATGCGCTTTAATGACAGGTGCTTTTAATCCAAATAAAGCAGCACCACCATATTCGGTGTAATCCATTTTATTTTTCAACGCTTTCAAATCATCTTTTACAAGAAGCGCAGAAATTTTAGATTTTGCAGAAGAAGTAAATACTTCTTTTAACATCGTAAAGAAGCTTGCAGCTGTACCTTCAATTGTTTTTAATACCATATTCCCTGTAAACCCATCAGTAACGACGACATCAGCCACACCAAGTAACAAATCTCGTGATTCCACATTTCCAACAAAGTTCACTGGAGCATTTTTTAGTAACGCAAAAGCACTTTTCGTTAACTCATTCCCTTTTGTTTCTTCTGTTCCAATATTAAGCAACCCAACTCGAGGAGATTCAATTCCACGAACTTTCGTTGCGTAAATACTGCCCATAATCCCAAACTGCACTAAATGTTCAGGTTTGGCATCAGAATTAGCTCCTAAGTCCATCATAACGAACCCTTGCCCATCAATTGTCGGTAATGTTGGAGCTAATGCAGGGCGGTCAATTCCATCAATTCGACCAACAATAAATAAACCAGCGGCCATTAATGCACCTGTATTTCCTGCAGAAACACATGCATGAGCTTCTCCATTTTTAACAGCTTCTGCCATGCGAACCATTGATGCATCCTTTTTGCGTCGAATAGCACGAACAGGTTCATCTTCTGATTCTATTTTTTCAGTTGTATGGATAAACGTAAGACGCTCATGGGATTTCAATAAAGGGCTGACTAAATCCTCCTGACCATATAACAGAATATGTATATCTTCAAATTGTTCTAAAGCTTGGTAAACACCTTCAATAATTTCTTTTGGGGCGTGATCTCCACCCATTGCGTCTACTGCGATTTTCATATCATTTCACCTTTGCTTTGTGCATTTGTGCGAAACATTTCGAACTGCCCACTAAACACAACTTCATTTTCGACAGAAGATGTAACTTCCACAAATGTTCTATTTTTCTCTTCATCTTTACTTACGACAATTGCCTTAGCGATTACCCGATCACCTAACTTAACTGGTTTCACAAATGAAAGTGTTGAAGTTACTGTTAATGCCAGTTCATCATTGATGACTGCTACCGCTAGTGAATTAGCTTGAGCAAAAAGATGATGTCCTCGAGCAATACTGTTTCTCATGAATACATGCTCCGATTTTACATCAAAAATCGAAATGGCTCTCTGATCTAATTCAATATCGACCATTTCACCAATGACTTCATTAAGCGGCAAAGAACGAACTTCATCCTCAAATGATTTGGATGCTACGTGTTTAATACGTTCCCGTAATTCAGGAATCGATAATTCTAATCGATCTAAACGAATCGTTTGAACGCTTACTGTAAAGTGGGATGCCAAGTCTTCATCCGTTATAAATGGGTTAGCTTTAATCGTCTCAATCAACTTTTGTTGACGTTCTTGTTTAGAGCGTTTCATACTTTCACCGTCCGATATTAGTACTTGGTACTAATATCAGTATATAAATACAATAAAAAGAATGCAAGGATTGTATGAAAAAGCCTTGTAATTAATCAGCCCATCATAAAATCTCGCATTCTCTTTAGTCAATTCTATTTCCATCTAACGCACCTGATTGTTGTAGGTAATCTCTCAAGCATTGTGTTTCATCACTAACCCAAAATTCAGCTGATGCCATAAATTTTTCTGCATCTTGCCTCGCTGTTTCGAGTGCACGATAGTCATGAACAAGATCTGCCATTTTAAACTCTGGCAATCCACTTTGTTTTCGACCAAAAAAGTCACCAGGTCCTCGCAACTCTAAATCCTTTTCTGCCAAACGGAATCCATCATTCGTTTCAGTCATCGAAATCATCCGTTCTTTGCCTTCTTCTGTTTTTGGATCTGCTAGTAAAATACAATACGATTGATCTGACCCTCGTCCAACTCGTCCTCGTAATTGATGTAGTTGTGCTAACCCAAATCTCTCGGCATCATAAATGACCATAAACGTTGCATTCGGAACGTTAACACCAACTTCAACAACAGTTGTTGAAACTAGAACCTGTACTTGTCCTTCACTAAATGAACGCATCACTTCGTCCTTCTCATCCGAATGCAAACGACCGTGCATCAATCCTACCTGATATTTCGAATGGAAAATAGAAGATAATTGCTCAAACACATCTACCGCATTTTGTACATCTAGTTTCTCTGATTCTTCAATAAGCGGGCAGATCACATATGCTTGTTTTCCAGCTTTCAACTCTGATTCCATTCGTTTAATCGCTTGGTTAAACAACTCTTTTTTGACCCAATGGGTTTCGATCTCTTTACGACCAGCTGGCATTTCATCAATAATCGAAACATCCATTTCTCCAAAAGCAGTTATAGCAAGTGTTCTTGGGATTGGCGTAGCTGTCATAAATAGCACATCAGGACTCATGCCTTTGTCTCTTAAGACTCTCCTTTGTTCCACACCAAAACGATGCTGCTCATCTGTTATAACCAATCCCAGATGCTTAAATTCAACATCTGGTTGAATCAAGGCATGCGTTCCAATTAACAAATCAATTTCTCCAGCAACTAATTGTTCCAACAAAATTCTACGTGCTTTTACTTTAGTTGAACCGGTCAATAAAGCAATTCGAATACCTAAAGGCGCAAGCCATTCATGTAAAGACGCAGCATGCTGTTCCGCTAAAATCTCTGTAGGCGCCATTAAAGCACCTTGATAACCAGCCGTAATTACAGCATACAAGGAGATAGCAGCGACCACTGTTTTCCCTGAACCTACATCACCTTGCAACAACCGATTCATTCGATGTGGTTCTTTTAAATCTTTGCAAATTTCATTCACTACTCGTTTTTGAGCACCGGTCAATTCATAAGGTAACGTAGAAATCATCGATTTGAGTTGTTGAACATCGTAAGTAATTGAAATGCCTCGATTTTGTTCTTTTCGCACTTTTTTTATGGCTTGCATTTTTAATTGGAATAACAGAAGTTCTTCATAGACAAACCTTCTTCGAGCTTGCTTAACATGTTCTGCATCAATCGGAAAATGAACACCCTCTAACGCCTCATTCACCGGCATTAGTTTATAAGTTTCTCTTATATGATTCGGTAAGCAATCTTGCAAAGAAGGACCGACTTCATGCAATGCTTGTCTCATGAATTTCCGAAAAGTCTTTTGCTTTAAATTCCCCTTTAAACTATACATTGGTTCAAAATCAACTTGATCTGTTTTAGGTCCTGGCGAATAGTTCGACACACTGATTGCTTGTCGACCTCGATCCCATTTCCCTGTAACCGTAATGATTTGTCCGATGGAAATTTTCGACTTTAAATAAGCTTGATTAAAGAAAACGACTTTAATTAAGTGAGGTCCAACAAGAAGCCTTATTTGCATTCGAGATTTATTCTTCCCTAAAAAAAGAACGGAAGGTTCGCTATCGACCCTTCCCTCCACTGTAATCCGTTCATTATGCGGTGTTTCCGCAATGTTTTTCAATCTAAAATCTTCATGGCGATAAGGAAACTTCATAACCAAATCATGAAGTGTGGTAATGCCCATTTCGGCTAATGAATTTTGTGTTTCGTTTCCAATCCCTTTTAAAATGGTAACCGGTTGTAGCGATTGATCACTCACTTTCAACGGCCGCCTTACCAAAGATTTTTTCAGCTAAAGCAATACCAGTTGGTGTCGCTGCTAAACCACCACGTGCTGTTTCTCTTAGTGATGAAGGCATCTGTTGACCAATTTTAAACATTGCACCAATCACTTCGTCACAAGGAATACGACTAGTTACACCAGCAAGTGCCATGTCTGCAGCTACTAGTGCATTTGAAGCACCCATTGCATTACGTTTCACACATGGAACTTCTACTAAACCAGCAACAGGATCGCAAACAAGACCTAGCATATTTTTCATTGTAATGGCAAAAGCTTCTGCACATTGCGCAGGCGTTCCACCTGACATTTCAACGATTGCTGCCGCTGCCATTGCTGCTGCCGAACCTACTTCAGCTTGACATCCGCCCGCTGCACCAGAAATCGAGGCATTGTTTGCAACAACAAAGCCAAATGCTCCTGATGTAAATAAATAGCGAATCATTTCTTCGCGAGTAGGATTTAACTGATTTTGCACAGCAAATAATGTACCAGGCACAACACCAGCTGAACCAGCCGTTGGTGTAGCACAAATCGTACCCATTGCAGCGTTCACTTCATTTGTCGCTACAGCTTTACTCACAGCATCAAGTAACAACATGCCTGATAAGGGCTTTTTATTCTTCATATAATTTTGAATAAGTACTGCATCCCCACCTGTTAAACCAGAAGTAGAATGGACACCTTTTAATCCTTTTTCAACAGCTTGTTCCATTACCGTTAAGTTTCGATCCATTTGATCCATGATTTCTTCTCGAGTTCTCCGAGTCACAAGCATCTCTTGTTCAATCATTAGTTCTGAAATTAATTTATTTTCACTTGTTGCTAATTCAACTAATTCTTTAACATTACGAAATAAAACTTTCATAATAATTGTCTCCTTTACTCTGCGATTTGAGTTACCTGGGTAATATAAGGTAACATCGAGATTTGATCTAAAATTGAGTGATTTATTGGATCATCCACTTCAATAACCATTAAAGCCATTTGCCCTTGTTCTTTGCGAGAAACTTCCATATGACCGATGTTAATATTTTGTTCTGCCAAACAAGTGGCTACTTTAGCGATACTACCAGGTTTATCGTCATGTACAACTAAAATGGCTGGATGATTACCAGAAAGTCTAAGTGGGAATCCGTTGAGTTCAGTAATTTCTATTTTTCCACCGCCGATAGAAATTCCAATCATTTCCATCTCGCCATCCTGATCACCAATTACTACTCGCGCTGTATTTGGGTGCTCAGTATGTGCACTTTCAGGAATAAATTCATATGTCATGCCGACTTGTTTCGCTAATTCAAAAGAAGTTTTAATTCGCTCATCAAATGTATCAAAATCTAATAATCCTCCAACAATAGCGATGTCTGTACCATGACCCTTATATGTTTCAGCAAAAGAACCATATAAATATATTTTTGCCCAAGCGGGTTGTCTGCCAAATAAATCACGTGCCACTCGCCCAATTCTTGCAGCTCCAGCTGTATGTGAGGAAGATGGTCCAATCATTACGGGACCTATGATGTCAAAAACCGATTTAAATTTCATATATAGCCCTCCAAATAAGTTTAAAATCGGAAAAGTTTTATGAACACTCTTTGTATGAACATAGTAAACTTCGAAAATACGATTATCTTCCTTCATATTACATCATAAGATTGACTTTAACAAAAATTTATTATTTATCATGAATGCGCTTTCATCTGCACCTAAAAAATCAGCGAATCAATTAGATTCGCCTATTCTGACTATACAAATAAAGAATATTGATTTCCATTGCTGCGGACGCTTTCCGGAGGGCAAGGCTTTAGCCGCTTCCTTCGCCAGGCTCAGTCCAGGGTCTAAAGTTCTTGCTTATCCTCACGGAGTCGCCGCCTCCATTCCAATCAATAGAAAATAATGAAAATCTGAATGAAAACAAAAGAAATAACCGACGCCATTTGAGTTAATCAAGTGCAATGTTTGTTTTGTTGAATTTAGTGATTTTGTATAGAATATTTTTTGTATAAAAAAGAATCAGCGAACCATTATGATTCGCTGATTGGAATGAATTATTTATTCAACTGAAATTATATATGGATACAATGGTTGCTTCCCGTTATAGACTTCAACTTCTGCATCTGAAAATTCATCTTCTACAAAAGCAGCTAATTGATTAGCATCTTCTTCGGTAACATCTTCACCATAAATAATTGTGATGATTTCTGAATCTTCGTCGACAAGGTCTTTTAAAAGTGTCTTCGAAACTTCATCTAACGATGGCGCTGCCAAAATAATCTTGCTTTCAGAAATTGCCATAAAGTCGTCTTTTTTAATTTCGACGCCGTCAATTGAAGTATCACGTACAGCAAACGTCACCTGTCCTGTTTTCACATGAGCATATGCATTTGTCATATTGCGTTTGTTATCTTCAACAGATGCCTCTGGATTAAAGGCTAAAATAGCAGCCATTCCTTGAGGTACAGATTTTGTGGGAACTACAGCTGCTTCAATACCAAGTACTTCAGCTGCTTGTTCAGCGGCCATTATGATATTTTTGTTATTTGGTAAAATCAACACTTTTTCTGCCCCAACAGATTCAATTGCTTTCACAATATCTTCTGTAGAAGGGTTCATCGTTTGACCACCTTCAATAACTGCACTAGCCCCTACACTTTTTAGCAACTCAGAAATTCCTGTACCCATTGCAACCGTTACAACGGCATATGGATGTTTTTTAGTTGGAGCAGCTTTAGGCTGTTCTTTTTTGTAATCATCGCCTACGATTTCAGCGTGTTGCTGACGCATATTTTCGATTTTAATTTTGATTAGATCTCCAAACTTTTGACCATAAGCTAAACAAGCTCCAGGTTGTTCAGAGTGAATGTGAACTTTAGCAATTTCATCATCAGAAATAACGAGTAAAGAATCACCAAGTTCGCTTAACGAATTTCTGAAATTCGTTTCATCAAATGGATTTTCCGATACTTTCTCAGGAATGAATTTCACCATGAATTCTGTGCAGTATCCAAACTCAATGTCTGAAGTATCCATGAATCCTTGAACATTTTTATGATGCTCAGCATTGACTAAATCATCCATCGAATAAGCTGATGTTTTTTCAGGTAATTGCTCACCTTTTAAACATGCAACAAAACCTTCATATACATAAACTAAACCTTGACCGCCACTATCAACGACACCTACTTCTTTTAATACAGGAAGTAAATCAGGTGTACGTTCTAATGAAGCTTTTGCTTCTTTTAACATTTCATCCATTACAAAAATAATATCGTCACTTGTTTCCGCAACTTTTACAGCGCGATTCGCTGCATCTTTAGCAACTGTTAAAATGGTTCCTTCAACTGGTTTCATTACCGCTTTATAAGCAGTATCAACTCCATGTTTAAGAGCATGTGCAAATGTTTTTGCGTCAAGTGTTGCATGAGACTCGACATCTTTGCCGAAACCTCTAAATAATTGAGATAAAATAACCCCGGAATTTCCACGCGCACCCATCAATAATCCTTTTGATAAGGCTTGTGAAGTTTTACCAATATGAGCTACTGCATGAGCTTCTGTCTCTTTAGCTCCAGATGACATAGATAAATTCATGTTCGTTCCTGTATCCCCATCGGGAACGGGAAATACATTTAGCGCATCCACATAATCTGCATTTTGAAATAGATGAAATGCACCCATCTTCACCATTTCTGCAAATTGAATACCGTCTAAAGACTTCATGTCTATATTTCCTCCTCTTATGGGTTCGTTACACGAACACCTTGTACATAGATATTTACTGATTTCACTGCTAAGCCTAATGTTTTATTCAATGTGTATTTAACTTTCGATTGAACTTGGTAAGCCACTTCCGAAACTTTCGTTCCGTAGCTTATCACTATGTACATATCGATATGAAGATCATTACCTTGTTGACGAACGACAACACCTTTTGCAAAATTTTCTTTTCGTAAAATGTCTGTTAGTCCATCTTTTATTTGGTGTTTTGACGCCATACCAACGATTCCATAACATTCAATGGCTGCTCCACCTGCAATCTGAGCCACCACATCATTTGAAATATCGATTTGCCCAAATTCGTTATTCAATTCAATTGACATAGGAATGCCTCCTTATAATCCATTTTGACTACCCATAATTGTACTACACAAAAGTTGATTATAAAAGAAAACCTTTACATTCGTCTACATTTGTCTGTAAAGGCTTTATTCTTGAAAGAGGTGTGAATACATCTTGCAAAGCTAATTAGAATATGGTAACTTATTAAAGTATGTGAAATATCGAACTGAAAAAAATCTTTCAGCTTCTTTTTATGAGGAGGAAAAAATATGCCAAAAGTTTGTGTAATTTCTGGGCGTAAAGCTCGTGCAGGTAATGCTCGTTCTCACGCAATGAACTCAACTAAACGTACTTGGGGAGCTAACTTACAAAAAGTTCGTATCCTTGTAGACGGTAAACCAAAACGTGTATGGGTTTCTGCAAGAGCATTAAAATCAGGTAAAGTTGAGCGCGTATAATCATTCGCGTCCAAACGAAAAGACATAATCTCGCTCCTTAATCGGTGCAAGCTTATGTCTTTTTTTGTTTTTCTTTTTTCCTTTTAAAGAACTTTCCTTGCGGAAAGACTTACATGTCATCGTGTTGTATCTTTAAATTTCTATAAAATACTTCAGTTCCGCTTCAGTTGGACGCTTTCCACGGGCGGTCCGTGAGCCTCCTCATTCGCTTTGCTCACTCCGGGGTTTCAACTGGACCCGCTATTCCCGCTGGAGTCGCCACCTTCTGCTACACTGAAAAAATCTTATCAGATAATATTAATATTCAAATATAATTTCCCCACATTATAAGAAGGTAGTTAATAATTTAAAATACACAAAAACGGTTTTTAAAAAGGTTCATTTCTGACTCAAAAGTAGCATTCTACGACTTTTGGAACAACCCATATTGCTTTCCGTCAAACTGACATGCTCTTGAAAAATCATATGACCTTAATGAATATTATTCTTTTTAGTTAAAATTGCCAAAAAATAATGCCAGGCCGACAATTGTCAGCCTGGCTTTTATTCGTTTTTCTTTTTCGGTTTTTCATCTTTTTGAACCCACGATAAACACATTCTTGCAAAACCGCTCACCATCTTAGGTAATCTAAACGTATAAACACGCATACTTCCACTCCCTTTTATTCATCTGAGCTTCTTATAACTAAACATATGCCAGATGTAAAAGAGATAGACCCTACTTCGTATAATAGTTCGTTACTTGTGAATCGTGCATTTCCGAGTTCAATTGTTTCTTCAGCTACATCATATTTAAATCCGGTTAACGTAACATTTGAAATGATTCCTTGGAACGAAAAGAAAGAAACGTAAGGTAAGTCCTTGTTTTTTACTAGTTCATGGTCTCCAGCGGATAATAGAAATAGTTCATTCCATTTATTAACGATTTTAAAAGTTATGTGTGGATAGTTTATCTGAAAGCGATAAACACTATTTAAGACAGCCATAAAATGATCTAATCGGCCACCTGTCACACCTGTAATCACAATATGTGTCGGTTTAAAAGTTAAAGCTTTTGCAAGTGCTAATTCAGCATCTGTCTCATCTTTTTCTGAAGAAACCGGGTTCAGACTTTTAATCGACTGTTGTAAATATATAAATTCTTCAGAACTAAGCGAATCAAAATCACCAACCGCTTCGTTTGGTATGATTCCAAGCTCTAATAATGTGATGGCTCCTCGATCAGCACCAATGAATACGATGTCCTCATCGTTAGAATAAGACTGAAATGACATCAATTCATTTTTAGGTCCACCGCCACATATTACCACGGTTCTCATTGATTTATAGCTCTCTCGCCTGCTTGCTTAATGTCTTGAAGCGCTTTTGAACGATCTTTTTGAGAATAGATGGCTGAACCTGCAACAAATATCGTAGCACCTGCTTTGGCACATTCTACAATTGTTTCTTGATTAATTCCACCATCTATTTCGATTTCAATCTTGAGTTGACGCTCGTTAATCAGTTTTGACAACTGACTAATTTTAGGCACAACAGAATGAATGAATTTTTGACCTCCGAAGCCCGGATTCACAGTCATGAATAAAACCATATCAATATCTTCTAAAACATGTTGAATGGATTCAATTGGTGTGTGGGGATTCAAAACAACACCAGGTTTCACACCGAATGAACGAATAAGTTGAACCGTTCGATGTAAATGAGGACAAGCCTCTACATGAACCGTAATGTAATCCGCCCCTGCTTTAGCGAATGACTCGATATATTGATCAGCATTTTCAATCATTAAATGAACATCTAAAGGCAGCTTTGTAAGTGGTCGTAAGGCTTCAACCACAATTGGTCCCATTGTGATATTTGGAACGAAATGGCCATCCATCACATCAATATGGATAAGTTCTGCACCCGCACGTTCTACTTCTTTTACTTCTTCTCCTAACTTGGAGAAATCCGCCGCTAAAATAGATGGAGCAATTTTAATCATATTAATACCTCGGCTTTCGGTCCGTAATTTCTTCTAAGAATTTCACATAATGCTTATAGCGATATTCTTTAATTTCACCATTTTTTATGCCTTCTTGCACTGCACATTTTGGTTCACTTATATGCAAACATTCTCTGAATTTACAACGATCTGATACTTTACGAAACTCTGGGAAACAATAGGATAATTGTTCTTTATCAATCTCATCAAAATCAAACGAGCTAAATCCAGGAGTATCTGCAAGTAGTCCACCGCAAACATCCAACAATTCAACATGTCGAGTTGTATGCTTTCCTCGTCCTAGTGCTTCAGAAATAATACCCGTCTTCAAGTTAAGTTCAGGCAAGATTGTGTTAAGCATCGTTGACTTACCAACCCCAGATTGCCCAGCTAAAACACTAACTTTATCTTTTAAAATTGGAATTAGTTTCTCTTTTAACTGTTCATCGTCAATATATGTTTCGATGACTGTATAACCAATGTTTTGATAATCTTCAATAAATGGTTGAATTCTTTGTCGTTCTTCTTCTGAAACAATATCTGTTTTCGTTAAACAAATAATCGGTTCGATTTGAAAAGATTCAACCACGACTAAAAATCGATCAAGCAACAACGGATTAAAATCAGGTTCAGTCAATGAAAACACAAGAAGAGCTTGGTCAATATTGGCAATTGGCGGTCTAACGAGCTCATTTTTCCGTTCATGAACGACTGTTATGGTACCGTTTGACGTACCTTCTACTTCATAATCGACAAAATCCCCGACTAAAGGATTGACGCCTCGATTTCTAAACACTCCACGTCCACGGCATCGGATAAACTCCTGACCATCTTGTACGTAATAAAAACCACTTAATGCTTTACGAATTTGGCCTTTCGACATCCAATTCCTCCTTAGTTGAGATCATCATATTCGATAGATTCTTCGGCAATTACTGTTCCATCTTTATCAATTCGGAAAGCAGCTTTCTGTCCTTCTTGAATATCAAGTTGTATATTAACTGTTCGGTCTTCTGTTAAGACGAATTCCTCTGCAGGTTCGGCCATTGATTGATCCTGATCCTGTATATACACTCTTACAAATTGTTCAGAACCATCTTCATTTGGTTCATACGGAATTTCCACTTTACGGAAATAGGATTTAATTGGTTTTTCTATAGGACCTTTAGAAAGAACAACATAAATTTTGCTCCCTGGAGCTACCTCAGTACCAGCGGAAGGATCTTGAGATATGACATCTCCTACTGGCACCGTTTCAGAGAAATCTTCACGAAGAATTTGAATATTAAAGCCAGAAGATTTGGCGTAATCATTTAACGTCTTCTCATTGTAATCCATCAAATCAATGACAGTACGTAAGTCTTTTCCTTTACTAACCGTAAATACAACATCCGTTTCTTCTGGGAGAAGCTCAGCGCCATCTTCCGGAGTTTGCGAAAGGATCGTTCCTTTAGGTTCATCTGAAAACTCTTCAGTTGTTTCTACTGATTTATAGTTTTGAGCTGACAGTAAATCCATCACTTGATCGATATTTCGACCTGTATAATCTGTGAATACGGTTAATTCTTTGCCTCTTGAAATAAATAAATCGACTGTGGAACCTTCATCTCGAATTTTCCCAGCTTGTGGAGTCGTTCGGATAACACTTCCTTCAGGAATTTCTTCTGACGTTTCTTCAACTTCTTCACCCGCAATAAAGCCAGCTTCACTTAATTCTTTAATGGCTTCATCTGTAGGCATATTCGAAACATCTGGTATTTCAATTCTTGCAGGTCCAAACAAACTAGGGAATACCAATACGAGTAATAACCCAAGCATTAATAAAAAGCCGATTATGCCTATGATCCACGGCCACTTATTCTTCTTCGTTTTTTTAGTTATAGGGAGAACTGGTTCTTCTTTCACTGGTTGAGCATTTATTTTGGTTTGCTCAATATTAGAATACTGCGTGTTTTTAATAACTGGCATTGCCTTTGTTGCGTCATCATCGAACGGAATAAAGAATGCCTGTTCATCACTACGCTCTGGTATTAACACAGTTTCTAAATCGCGTTGCATTTCTTCAACTGAACGATAACGGTGCATTGGATCTTTCGCTGTTGCTTTCATCACGACATTTTCTAAACTCTGTGGTATCTCCGGTCTAAGATCTCTAACAGACGGAGTTTCTGTTTGTAAATGTTTTAATGCAATAGAAACAGCAGATTCACCAGAAAACGGCAATTTCCCAGTTAATAATTCAAACAATACAATACCTAATGCATATATATCAGATTTTTTAGTAGCGGTCCCACCTCTTGCTTGTTCAGGTGACAAATAATGAACCGTTCCTAGAACCGAATTCGTTTGTGTAAATGATGTAGCGCTTAGTGCCATTGCAATACCAAAATCGGTAATTTTCACATGCAATTGATCATCCATCAAAATATTTTGAGGCTTAATATCTCGATGTATAATTTGATTGTGATGTGCATTAGCTATAGCTGAAGTAAGTTGTTTCATAATTTCAACTGCCTCTACCGGAGGCAAAGGTGCAGAATCTACGATATATTGCTTCAGGGTCATCCCTTCTACATACTCCATTACTAGATAATGGATATCACCATCTTCTCCCACATCAAAAATGTTGACGATGTTTGGATGAGTTAGACTCGTTGCAGAAAGAGCTTCTCTTTGAAAACGACGATGTAAGTCTTCTTCATTTGAAAAATCGTAACGTAAAACTTTTATAGCCACATCTCTGTCTAAAATCATATCATGAGCAAGGTAGACGTTTGACATGCCGCCTCCGCCAATCATTTCAATGATTTTATAGCGACCACTAATTCTTTTTCCAATCAGCATGTCTACACCTCCTCATTCATGCTATTTATTAAAACAAGCGAGATATTGTCTTCTCCGCCATTTTCATTTGCTAATTGTATAAGTTTTTTTCCTTTTTCTTCAACGGATGCTGCTAAGTCTAATATAGACGCCATATTTGATTTACTGACTTTATTGCTTAAACCATCCGAACAAAGCAATAATGTGGTTAAAGGACGATGGGATAATAAAATAAGGTCGGGTTCAATATCTTTTTCAGTACCTAATGATTTAATAATTAAATTCTTCTTCGGATGATTTTCAGCTTCTTCTTCAGTAATTTCCCCATTTTCCACTAAAACATTTACATAAGAATGATCTTTTGTTAATTGAGTTAGCTGGCCTTCAAAAAAAGAATAAGCTCGACTATCACCGATGTGACAAAGAACATTTACTTGATTACTTAAAAATGCAGCTAGGAGTGTTGTTCCCATTCCTTGACAATCTTCATGAGTCAGAGAATGCTTATAGACTTCTCTGTTAATCTCTTTCACACATTGAATTAACCATTCTTGAACAGCTGGAATTGAATGAAATTGAGACTCATCCGCGTTCATGAATTTTTCTTCCAACATGATTATCGCCATTTCACTCGCAATGTCACCTGCATTATGCCCGCCCATGCCATCTGCTATTACACCAAGGCGAATAGCGTCTGGTCTTATGAAAACAGCTGCTCGATCCTCATTAACTGACCGCTTTTGACCAATATCACTTAACGCTGTGAATTCCATCAAATGTCACTCCGTTTCTGTAGAAGCTCCCCCACTTATCGACCATTAAAATGCATTCTCTCTTAAGATAGGTAGAAGATTTAACCAATATTCTTATTTACTCACCTTTTTAAAAGCTGCGACGAAGAATCCATCACTATTGAAGTCTTGAGGGAAGATGTGTACCATTCCACCAGAAACTAAATGATGAATTTGTTTTGGCATTTCAGTCAGCTCATCTAATATAAAATCTTTATGTTCTTCCAAAAATGCTTGAACTGTTCCGATGTTTTCAACTTCATCAATTGTACAAGTACTATAAACGATAATTCCGTCCGGTTTTATGAGTTTAGAAGCTTCATCTAATAGTCGAAGTTGAATGGCTTGCAACGACTTGAAGTCTTCTTCTTTTTTTGTATATTTTATATCTGGTTTTCTGCGAATAACACCTAATCCACTACATGGGGCATCAACTAAGATCCGATCAAATGATTGTTCTTCATATTCATCAGTTAGTTTGCGACTATCCATTGTTCGTGTCTCAATATTCTTCACGCCTAGACGTGTTGCTTGTTCAGCTACTAAATTAACTTTATGCGGATGTAAATCGACTGAAACAAGAGATCCCTCACCATTTAGCTTTTCAGCGATATGCATGGACTTTCCACCTGGCGCAGCACACATATCTAATACTCTTTGTCCTGGTTCTACGCGTAAAGCATGTATAGGAATCATAGAGCTTTCGTCTTGAATGGAAATGAAACCATATTGATAGACTCTCGTTTTTGCTACTTGCCCTTTTTCAATGTGCAAGCATTCGTCTAAAATATCGCTACGGTGCGCAATGATCCCCTCATCTTCGAGCATGTCCATTACTTCTTGAACGGTTGTTTTTGCTAAATTGACTCGAATCGTTTGAACGGGAGGCGTATTGTTTTCAAAAGCCATAGTTTGCGCTTGCTCAAATCCAAATTGTTCTACCCAACGCTTGATTAACCAAATAGGATGACTGGATTCAATCGATAGTCGTTCAATCGGATCTTGAATTTCATCTGTAGATCTCACGCCTTGACGTAAAATTGAACGTAAAATACCGTTAACTAATCCAGCAGTTCCTTTATGACTTCTCTTTTTTGCAATTTCAACAGCTTCATGAACAACCGCATGATTTGGAATGCGATCTAAATAATGAATTTGATATAAGGACAATCTCAATAATTGTCTTACCCAGTCGTCTAGCTTTCCTTTGACGAAGGGCTCAAGATAATAATCGAGCGTCATTTTATGTTGCAAAGTACCATATGTGATTTCGGTTAAAAGCCCACTGTCTTTTTGTTCAATTTTATATTTTTCAATTGTTTGATGAAGTAACAAATTACTGTATGCTTGGCTTTTTTCGATAGCCATCAAAATTGATAATGCTGCGTCTCGGACATTCCCGTTCCACATGCGATATGATTTACTGCTCATAGAAACTGATCCCCAATCTGTAATTTCGAACCTGTTCCTCGTAAAAATTCTTCTGCTGACATTCTTTTCTTACCGGAAGGTTGTAATTCAATAATTTCAAATGTTTCATCAAAACCTGTTTGAACAACAATTCGATCTGTTGTTACCTCCACGACAGAACCTACTGGTTGTGTCGAAGTTTCATTCCCTTTTTGACCCCACCAGATTTTAACGTTTTGATCAAGTAAAGTTGTGTACGCTACAGGCCAAGGATGTAAACCGCGCACTTGATTGTATATTTCGGTAGCAGACTTAGACCAATCAATCCGTTCTTGCTCACGAGATATATTCCGAGCGAATGTTACTTGGCTCTCGTCTTGAACGATTCGCTCATGCTTATTAGCTAAAATTAATGGCAAAGATTCTTTAAGTAAATCTCTTCCAACAATACTCAATTTGTCAAAAAGAATACCGGTAGTATCTTCGTGCTCAATTGGAATAGATTTTTGAGTTATGATATCACCAGCATCTAATTTCTGAGCCATATACATGATGGTGACACCTGTTTTTGTTTGCCCATCGATTACCGCTTGATGGATAGGTGCACCTCCACGATAAGCAGGCAATAGAGAAGCATGTACATTTAAGCACCCATGTAGTGGAGATTCTAAAAGTTCAACTGGAAGAAGTTGACCAAAAGCTGCTGTAACAATTATGTCAGCTTCTAGAGCGATTATTTCTTCTAATTCCTTTGACCCTTTTAACTTTTCAGGTTGAATCACTCGCAATCCCAGTCGAAGGGCTTCTTCTTTCACAGGTGTTGGAGTTAATACTTTTTTTCGCCCAACAGGTCGATCAGGTTGTGTTACAACCGCGAGAATATTGTAGCCTTCTTCAAAAAGCATTCTTAAAATGGGAACAGAAAAAGCAGGAGTTCCCATAAAGACTAGTGAAGTCATTCGTCCACCTCTTCTTCTAATTCAGACGGGTCAACTACACGTAAAATTTTCGAGTCGAATAAAATCCCATCTAAATGGTCGATTTCATGTAGGATTGCTCTTGCTTCATAATCTTCTGCTTCTAGTTCATACCAATCACCATTTCGTTCTTGTGCTTTCACTCTCACATAAAAAGGACGTTCTACTTCTCCAAACAGTTCAGGAAAACTTAAACATCCTTCAATTTCAATTACTGAACCTTCTGTTTGTAATACTTCTGGATTCACTAATTCAATCGGCTCCTCACCTTCACCTAAATCGACGATGGCAACTCGTACCGATTCTCCAACTTGTGGAGCGGCAATTCCAATTCCATCATTTTCAAGCATTGTTTCATACATATCATCTAATAAATTCGCAAGATTCCGATCGAACTTCACAATTTTCTTTGTCTTTTTCGTTAGGATATCATTCGGACTTTTTACTATTTCTCGAATAGTCAATTCGGTAACCTCTTTTCATGTCACTTACATAATAGAAGATGGATTTAAGTCAACATATAATGTGATTCCTTTTTTAATCCATTCCGTTCGGTAAATTTTAATTAGTTGTTGCATGATTTCTGGCAAGTTCGGTTCTTTTTTGTATTTTACCAAACATTGATAGCGATATCTATTTTGCACACGGCTAATCGTTGCTGCTGATGGACCTATAATTTCAGCTTCATTCGATAGATGCTCCTTTAACCAATTAGCCGCTTTGTGAGCATATTCAGCTGTCATTAAGACATCTTCATGTGTCACTTGAATCATCGCGACATAAGTAAATGGTGGATAGGCAAATTGTTTTCTCAGTCGCATTTCTTGATTGTAAAAAGAAACATAATCGTGATTTTGTGCAAAGAGAATTGCATAATGTTCAGGCGTATATGTCTGCACGACAACTTCACCCTTTTTATCATGTCGGCCAGCACGACCACTAACTTGGGTCAGCAGCTGGAACGTTTTTTCAGCAGCTCGAAAATCTGCTAAATGCAAAGTTGTATCGGCTGAAAGTACGCCAACCAAAGTAATGTTTGGGAAATCCAAACCTTTGGCAATCATTTGAGTGCCGAGTAAAATATCAGCTTTGCCTTCTCCAAATTGTTGGAGAATGGATTCATGAGACCCTTTTTTTCTGGTCGTATCCACATCCATTCGCAACACTCGGGCTTCCGGAAAAAGTTTAGCGATTTCTTCTTCAACTTTTTGTGTACCAGTTCCAAAGAATCGAATATGTTCGCTTTCACATTCTGGACATGTCGACGGAACATGCTTTTCATCACCACAATAGTGGCATTTTATAATTTCTTGATACCGGTGATAGGTCATGGAAATATCGCAATTGCTACACTCAATTACTGTTCCGCAATCACGACAAAGTACAAATGACGAATGACCTCTGCGGTTTAAAAACAGCACCATCTGCTCTTTTTTAGCCAGTCGAACTCGTATCGCCTCTGCTAATTCTAAAGAGAACATGGATCGATTTCCGTTCTTTAATTGTTCTCGCATATCAATAATCGCCACTTCAGGTAAGGGTTGCTCTTTTGGTCGATTTGCAAGTGTTAATAAAGAGTAATTCCCTTTCTTAGCGCGAGCGTATGATTCCAATGAAGGAGTTGCACTTCCTAATATAATTGGACAACCATGGTATTGACCTCTCCATATCGCAACGTCGCGAGCATGGTATCGAGGAGAATCATCTTGTTTATAGGTACCTTCATGCTCTTCATCTAAAATAATTAAACCAAGTTTCGTAAAGGGTGCAAATATAGCAGATCTTGCTCCAACGACGACTTTCACTTCGCCACGTTTAATTTTTCGCCACTCATCATACTTTTCACCAGCTGACAATCCACTGTGTAAAACCGCAACAAGTGCACCAAATCGCTCTTTAAACCGGTTCGTCATTTGAGGTGTCAATGAAATCTCAGGTACTAAAACAATCGCTTCTTTGTCATCTTGTAATGCACGATCAATCGCTTGTAAATACACTTCTGTTTTGCCACTACCGGTTATTCCATGCAGAAGAAATGTTTTAGAAAGTCCCTGTTCATATGCTGCAACTACTTCATTTAAAGCGAATTGCTGTTCTGTTGTTAAATTAAGTTTAGTTGAGTGCTCCATCGTGCGAGCTGCGTAAGGATCTCGATAAATTTCCTCAGTTGTTAGAGATGCGACTCCGCGTTCTATAACACTTTGCAAAACGGCATTTGTGGTTTTCGCTTCTTTTATTAACTGAGATGCTTGAAAGTCCTTTCCAGGACATTGCGTCATCCACTGTACTAGTTCTTTTTGTTTTTTTGCTTGGGGTGAAAGCTCGTCCAAGGTTTTATTTAGAAAGCTTAAATCATCCGAAATATGAACCATTCTAACCTTTTTAATGGTGGTGTTTTGCTTAACCTTTGTTTCTAAAACAAGCGCATTATTTTTTATGAATTTTTTAATAAGTGCAAGCGTAGCTTTGGATGTGTTAGATGGTATTTCAACTTGTTCATTTCCTTGAAAAAGTTCATTTAATTCATTTGGCAATGGGATTGAAGGATTAACATATCGAATGATTTTTTCATATTTGGCTCTTAAAGCAGCAGGTAACATGACTTGCAATGCATCAATTTCATAACACAAAGTTTCCCGCTTCATCCATTTCGAAAGAGCAATCATTTCTTCAGAAAAAACTGGCTCAATATCTAATAATTCATGGATTTCTTTTTGTTTATCCTCAGGGACATCCGTATCTAATTTGACATTCATTACGAAACCTAAAACAGACCGATTTCCAAAAGGAACTTTCACTCGACTTCCACTTTCAATTAGTGGCTGTAAATCTTGCGGAACTGCGTAATCAAACGGACGATCAATCGGATAGGCAGAAACATCCACGATGACTTCAGCGAACATGATTCATTCCCGTTTCATTCTCTAAAATGGTTAGCAATAATTTTGTAGCTAATTCTTTCTTCGGCATGTTGGCATAAGGTTTTTGAAACTCGTTTTTCCCAATTAATAAAACAGTATTCGTATCTGTTCCAAATCCACTGTCCGATTGTGTCACATCGTTCGCGACAATATAGTCCGCATTTTTTCTTGACAGCTTGTCTTTTGCATAAACTTCTAAATCGTTCGTTTCTGCAGCAAATCCGATAAGCAACTGACGAGTCTTATGTTGACCTAAAGTCCATAAAATATCAGTCGTTCTTTCTAATTCTAATGAAGCATCTCCAGCTTGTTTTTTCATTTTCTGCTTATGTAAAACTTTAGGACGGTAGTCGGCAACTGCAGCTGTTTTAATCACAATATCCGCATCTTCAAAATGACTGAGGACAGCTTGTAGCATTTGTTCAGCACTTTCTACTTCTATTACCGTAACACCTCGTGGTTTCTCTAAAGATACTGGACCGGATACTAGGATCGTTTCTGCACCTAATTTTGCGGCTGCTTCTGCAAGGGCATACCCCATTTTCCCAGAAGAAAAATTCGTTAAAAATCGTACAGGATCAATACGTTCTCTTGTTGGACCTGCAGAGATGACGACTTTCTTTCCTTCGAGCGGTAAGTCCTTTGGCTGAAAATATTGCTCAACTAATTGAACAATTTTTTCAGGTTCTTCTAGTCGGCCTTTCCCAACATATCCGCATGCCAAAAACCCTTCCGATGGTTCAATAAATTCATATCCATCCGATGCTAACGTTGCAATATTGCGTTTAACAGCGGGATGGTCATACATATGTACATTCATGGCAGGAGCAATCCACACTTTTGCAGTAGTGGCAAGAAGTGTTGTGGTCACCATATCGTCTCCGATTCCATTTGCTAATTTACCAATTACATTTGCTGTTGCAGGGGCAACAATGACTAAATCAGCCCAATCGGCTAAATCGATATGGGCGATAACATTTGAATTTTTTTCATCAAAAGTATCTGTAAATACATCATTTTTTGACATCACTTGAAAACTAAGTGGTTGAACAAATTTGGTCGCAGAATCTGTCATGATTACTTTTACTTCTGCTCCTGCTTGTGAGAGTTTGCTGACCAGAGCTACTGCTTTATAAACAGCAATTCCCCCGGAGACACAGAGTAAGATTTTTTTGTTAGAAAGCATGCTACTCTTCCTTTCTGAAACAACAAACTCCCAAAGCATCTATCATGTCTAAGGGAGTTTTCATTGTGTAATAATGGATTTAAATTTCGTCTTCGTAAATTGTTCCTTCATCTTGAACTTCTTTAACTAGTGCACCGGCCGCAACTTCTTCAAGCGCTTTACCAACATACTTTTCTGACTGATAAGAGTCTAAGCGTAATCCGCCCTCTTCTTGCATTTGACGAGCACGTTTTGAAGCTAAGCTTACTAATTGATATTTTGAATCAATTTTGCTTTTTAATGAATCAACTGATGGATATAACATTAAGATTCCCCTTCCAACATAGATAAATATCTTTTTTCAACGCGTTCTCTTCGGCAATGTTCTGCCGTAACAATTGCATTTACACGATCACATGCGAATTGAACTTCATCATTCTCAACAACATAATCGTATAAATTCATCATTTCTAATTCTTGTCTTGCAGCACTTATGCGTGAAGCAATTACATCATCTGTTTCAGTCCCTCGTCCAACAAGACGTTGTTCGAGCGCAGAAAAGCTCGGAGGTGCAAGGAAAATAAACAACCCATCAGGAACTTTAGCTCGTACCTGGGATGCTCCTTGTACTTCAATTTCTAAAAAGACATCTCGACCAGCGTCTAATGTAGCGTTCACATAATCAAGTGGTGTTCCATAATAATTCCCCACGTAAGAAGCATACTCAAGTAATCGGCCTTCACCGATTAATTGTTCGAACTCTTCATGAGATTTGAAAAAATAATCGACACCATCGATTTCACCTTCACGAGGTTTCCGAGTCGTCATCGAAATTGAATATTCATAATTGGTATCAGGCTGCGAAAACAATTCTTTTCGCACAGTTCCCTTCCCAACACCAGATGGTCCTGAAAGGACGATTAATAATCCACGTTCTTTTCGCATTCAATCCCTCTTTTTATCTAGTCGGTATACTCCATCATTCTAGCAGTGATCGTTTCATTATTTACAGCAGACAAAACGACATGTTCACTATCCATGACAAAGATTGTACGTGTTTTTTTTCCATAAGTTGCATCAATCAGAAAGCCTTTATCTCTTGCATCTTGAACGAGCCTTTTAACTGGCGCAGATTCAGGACTTAAAATGGAAATGATTCGATTTACGGCAACGACACTTCCATTCCCGATATTCATGAATTTGGCAATTGACAAGGTGGTTCCTCCTGAAAGACTTGATTCTTTCTGTTACACACACTTAGGCAATTATATCACATTTCCTCTAGAAAATGATAAGATAGAGCAAAACGTTTTGAAAGAGGTATCTTATGGCTTTTGATGGTTTATTCACAAAATCAATGACAAACGAACTACAACAACTTGTTTCGGGTCGAATTTCTAAAATTCATCAGCCCAATTCACAAGAAATTGTATTCCATATACGCTCCGGTGGAAAGAATCACCGCTTGCTCATTTCTATTCACCCTTCTTATTCAAGAATTCAACTTACAAATGAATCGATAGAGAATCCATCTGAACCTCCTATGTTTTGCATGTTACTTCGCAAGCATTTAGAAGGTGGTTTCGTTTCTTCCGTTACACAACTTGGAATGGACAGAGTAATCATCCTCCGCATTGAAGGTAAAAATGAAATTGGGGATGACATGGTCCGTGAACTACATGTCGAAATTATGGGTAGACATAGTAATGTCATTCTCGTGGATCCCTCTCGAACACTTATCCTAGATAGCTTGAAACACTTGTCGCCATCCGTGAATAGTTATCGAACGATTTTACCTGGTCAACCTCATATCGTGCCACCGGCTCAAGATAAAAAGGATCCATTTAATCTAACAGAAGATGAATTACTTACTATTTTAAATGAAGAAGACATAGCTAAAAGTATTCTTCAACAAATTGCTGGATTTTCGCCACTACATGCAAACGAATTAGCTTATCGAATAGCAAATGAGAATGAAAAACCATTCACAGTATTTATGACGTTTCTTAATGAATTCATTCAAAAAAACCAAGTGAATTCTTATTTTGAAAATGGCAATAAAACATTCTTCTCTAGCATTCAACTGCAACATTTAGAAGGAGAAGGTTCACATTTCAACACTCTTGGAGAACTTCTGGATAAGGTTTATTTCGCTCGAGCAGATCGAGATCGAGTGAAGCAACAAGCAGGAGACTTAGAACGTTGGTTGCAGAATGAAATCGATAAATTAAAATTAAAGATGAAGAAATTATCAAAAGAAAAAGCACAAGCTGAGAAACTAGAAACTTTCCAATTATATGGGGAGCTCCTAATGGCACATTTGTATCAATTAGAAAAAGGTCAAACAGAAGCACAAATCGTAAATTATTATGATGAAGATGGAGCGACCGTAACGATACCATTGAATCCTAGAAAGACCCCTGTAGAAAATGCACAAGCCTTCTACACAAGATACAATAAAGCAAAAACTGCCCTGATTAAAACGCAACAACAGATGGACAAGACGAAAGAAGATATTAATTACTTAGAAATGCTCCAACAACAAGTCTTGCAAGCATCTCCAAATGATATTGAGGAAATACGGGAAGAACTGGCCGAACAAGGTTGGATGAAAGCCCGCATTTTGAAAAAGAAAAAGAAAATCGTCAAACCAACACCTGAAACCTTTGTTTCAAGTACAGGTTTACCCATATCTGTTGGGAAAAATAATAAGCAAAATGATTATGTCACTTTTAAGTTATCAAACAAATCACATCTTTGGTTCCATACAAAAGACATTCCAGGTTCTCATGTCGTTATTCACGACGTTGAACCTGATGAAGCATCTATATTGGAAGCGGCTAATTTAGCTGCTTATTACAGTAAAGCGCGTGAGTCTTCGTCAGTCCCTGTTGACTATACCGAGATTCGTCATGTGAAAAAACCAAACGGCTCTAAGCCAGGCTTCGTCATATATTTTGAACAAAAAACCGTATTTGTAACACCAAGTGAAGATATGGTGAGGAAGTTACGTTAGTAATTTATGTTTTATAAGCAATGATTTTCTGTGTGCTATGTAAATGAGCTTGTGAATTTATATAACTAAACTTAAAGAGCATGATGAAGTGAAACATCACTTCATCATGCTTTTTCAATTGGAAAATTCTAATGAATGATTTAGTAAAGTATGTAATCGTTATTTTCTAAATATATTTACTGTTTCGCTTCAGGTGGACGCTTTCCGCGGGCGGTCCGTGAGCCTCCTCATTCGCAAAGCTCATTGCGGGGTCTCACCTGGACCCGCTATTCCCGCCGGAGTCGCCACCTTCCGCTCCACTAACTAGAACCTCGAAGAAAAGAAATCACAAGTTCGTATTTCTTTATAAGAATGAAATTTAAGATTTTGATACAAATTTTAAGGTTAGTGCTCATCGATACTATGTAATAGAAATATTAAAATCCTACAATATAGTCATATAGTTCTTTCCAGTATGGAAAAGTAATGATTTCTTTAATTCTTTTGCTGATTGAAATGGAGGAGGCGACTCCGAGAGGATCAGCGCGAACTGAAGACCCTGGACTGAGCATCGCGAAGGAAGCGGCTGAAGTCGCGCCATCCGGAAAGCGTCCTCCGTAATGAAAATCAGCACATTCTACTTATAAGAAATAATTAAAAAAGATAGAGAGATCAGATACTAGTCTAATCTCTCCATCCTTTTCTATAGCTGTGCTGACTTTAGTTTTTCGTGCCATTCATTAAGTTGAGGTTTGTCTTGATCACTAATTTTCTTTTCAAGAGTCGCAACTTCGATTAATGCATCAAAATTTGTAAGACTGACATACGGAATGCCTTGCTCTTCAAACATGTCGTCTGCACGTTTTAAATGATATGTAAAAATACACACGACGCCTAAAACCTCGCACCCTTGTTCTCTTAATGCCTTCACCGCTTCAATACTACTTCCGCCCGTAGATATTAAATCTTCAATAACCACGACTTTTTGACCCTTAGATAATTTACCTTCAATTTGATTCCCTCGACCATGTTCTTTGGCTTTTGACCGTACATAGACCATTGGCAAGTTAAGCACATCACTCACCCAAGCCGCATGTGGAATACCCGCTGTCGCTGTCCCAGCCACTACTTCAGTTTCCGGGAAAGCACCTTCTATACTTCTTGCCAATGCCGCTGCGATTTGTTTTCTCACAACTGGACTCGACATGGTTAACCGATTATCACAATAAATAGGTGATTTTATTCCTGAAGCCCATGTAAATGGATCGTTTGGTCGTAACTCTACCGCTCCGATTGATAACAGGGCATGTGCGATTTCATGTTGTTGACTTTTCATTATTTAACCTCCCATAATCGTTTGACGATCTCGTAAGTTTCAACTGGATTAGCCGATTGTGTAATGGCACGTCCAACTACTATTAATGATGAGCCTGCATTTCTAGCTCCATCTGGCGTTGCAATTCGCGTTTGATCGTGCGTATCTCCGCCTTCTAATCGAATACCTGGAGTTACGCAAAGAAAATCTTCGCCGCATACTTGTTTAATAGATGACGCTTCTAGCACCGAGCAAACTACCCCATCTAATCGAGCTTGTTTCGCTAATTCCGAATAGTTCAGAACCGATTCTTTTAGTGAAAGGTTTATTTTTTGTTCATTTCTTACTTGTTGTTCAGACGTTGAGGTTAATTGAGTTACCCCTATAATTTGTGGACGTCTCAAACCAGCTGGGGTGCCTGCTTCTAATCCTTCAACTGCAGATTCCATCATTTTCAAACCACCTGCTGCATGGATATTGACTAGATCCGCACCAAGTTGTGCTAATCCGCGCATTGCCGATTTCACTGTGTTCGGAATGTCATGTAGTTTTAAGTCTAAAAAAACATCATGTCCTTGCTCTTTTAGTTCTGTAACGATGGATGGACCTACTTGTAAATAAAGCTCCATACCAACTTTCACAAAAAGTTTTTCGTTAAAGTTCGATAAAAATTGTTGGACTTTATCTTTGGTTGAAAAGTCTAATGCAATAATAGGAGTTTGATTCATCGATGACTCCTCCCTGTAAGTTCAGTTACATTTTGATATCCTAACCAATCTAGTTTCTCTGGTAATTGATCGATTATGTTTGGACAAACGAATGGATCCACGAAATTTGCTGTACCTACTGCTACAGCACTTGCGCCTGCTGACATAAAATCGATCACATCATCCACTGTGGTAATGCCTCCCATTCCGATAATCGGAATAGACACTTGTTTTGCAACTTCATATACCATTCGAAGTGCTACTGGTTTTACTGCAGGTCCAGATAATCCGCCAGTGCCATTTGCAATGACTGGTTTGCCAGTTCTTGTGTCTAAGCGCATGCCAATAAGCGTATTGATCATTGTTATACCGTCAGCTCCAGCTGCTTCTACTGCTCGAGCAATTTCGCCTATATCCGTTACGTTAGGAGATAGTTTCACGTAGACTGGCACCTCAGAAACAGCTTTTACTGCCGCTGTTAGTTCAGCAGCAATTGCAGCATCCGTTCCAAAGGTAATTCCACCACATTTTACATTCGGACAAGAAATATTTAACTCGAGTGCTTTTACATTTTTTGATTTTGAAATGTGTTTCGCAACTTCAACATAATCTTCTGTCAAAGTACCCGCAACATTCGCGATAATGGGCACATCATATTGCTCGAGCCATTTAAGTTCTTCAGCTATTACTTTTTCTAAGCCTGGATTTTGAAGTCCGATTGCGTTTAACATGCCTGCCGCTGTTTCGGCAACTCGAGGAGTCGGGTTTCCTAAGCGAGTTTCTAGCGTTGTTGCTTTAATCATGATAGCGCCAAGCTTAGAAAGGTCATATAATTTCGCATATTCTTTACCAAAACCAAAGCAACCAGAGGCTGGCATAATCGGATTTTTTAGTGACAGTCCTGGTAATTCAACAGCTAATCGATTCATAATTGCACCACCCCTGCTGGAAATACGGGACCGTCAGAACAAACTTTTACATAGTCTACTTCAATAGCTTTTGTCGTTTTACATACACAAGCAAAGCAAGCACCTAAACCGCATCCCATTCTTTCTTCGTAGGATAAGAATCCTTTTGTATTAGGCAAGGCATTTTGCAAAGCTCCTAGCATAGCCGTTGGTCCACAAGCATAGTAAGTAGAAACTTCTTCTGCAATGGAATCCAATACGTTCGTGACGAAACCTTGGTGCCCTAAACTTCCGTCAACGGTTACGATATGTGTTTCACCTAATTCTCTAAATTCATTTTCATAAAAAACCACATCAGCTGATTGGAAACCAAGGATATGAATGGGTTTAACACCCACATCCACTAGTCTTTTTGATAATTCGTATAAGGGAGGAACACCGATTCCTCCACCTATTAATAAAACATGTTCTCCTTCACTCGCTTGATCGAGAGGAAATCCGTTACCAAGAGGGCCAAGCACATCTACTTCTTGACCCGGTTTTGTTTGTGACAGAATAGTCGTCCCTCTTCCCTCAGCGCGATAAATCATGGTGAATTCAAGTGTCTCACGATCAATGGATGCAATGCTGATTGGACGGCGAAGCAATGGCTCGTAACTATCAGACACGCGAATGTGGACAAACTGTCCTGGATTTTTCATGTCATGAACTAACTGACCGATCAGTGTTAATTCAAATATGTTGTGAGCAATTTCTTTATGTTTAACAACGCGCATTCGCTCTTGTCTGATCATGAAAGCACTCCTTGCTTCGGCATCTCTTCTGCTTGGAAGGTCATTGATTCAATTACGCGTAACATGGCTTCTGCCGTATCGAGAGAAGTGAAACAAGCAATGCCATTTTCGACTGATTCCCGACGAATACGGAAACCATCACGCTCAGGCTGTTTCCCTTTCGTTAAGGTATTAATAACGAACTGAGCTTCGCCTTTTTGAATGTAGTCAAGAAGTGTTGGTCCTTCACTACCAATTTTATTTACAGTCGTTACAGGAATCCCTAATTCTTTTAGCTCACGCGCCGTACCTTCAGTAGCTAAAATATGATAGCCGATTGCTGTAAAGCGTTTTGCTAAAGCAGTTGCCTCTTCCTTATCCTTATCCGCGATTGTCATAAGAACTGAGCCATGATCTTTTATTTCTAAACCGGATGCCACTAAGCCTTTATATAGCGCTTTTTCTAGAGTAATATCTTTCCCCATTACTTCTCCAGTTGACTTCATTTCAGGTCCTAATGTAATATCCACTCTTCTCAACTTTGCGAAGCTGAAAACGGGCACTTTAACAAATACGCCAGCCGGTGATGGTGCGAGTCCATTTTGAATTCCTTGTTCTAGGAGGGAATGTCCTAAAATCGCTTTCGTCGCAATTTTCGCCATAGGGATATTTGTAATTTTGCTTAAGAATGGAACTGTGCGACTAGATCTAGGGTTTACCTCAATCACATACACTTCACCTTTTGAAATAACATATTGAATGTTCATTAATCCAATGATGTTCAATCCTCTAGCTAAACGTGTGGTGTAATCAACCAATGTGTTGATATGTTCCACTGATAGATTTTGTGGTGGATAGACTGCAATCGAGTCGCCAGAGTGAACTCCCGCTCGTTCAATATGTTCCATAATTCCTGGTATGCAAACATTCTCACCATCAGAAATTGCATCAACTTCAATTTCAATTCCTGTTAAATAACGGTCAATTAATACGGGATGTTCCGGACTCGCTTGAACCGCATTTTCCATGTAATGAGCTAGTTCTTCTTGATTGTAAACAATTTGCATAGCACGACCGCCTAATACATAGGAAGGACGAACGAGTACTGGGTATCCAATTTCATTTCCAATAGCAACTGCTTCTTCTGCAGAAGTTGCCGTTTTACCCATTGGTTGAGGGATCCCGATTTCATGAAGCGCTTTTTCAAATTTGTTTCGATTTTCAGCTCGATCCAAATCTTCTAGAGTTGTTCCTAAAATTTTCACTCCACGTGCTTCTAATTTATCCGCTAAATTAATGGCTGTTTGCCCACCGAATTGTACAACAACCCCTTTTGGTTTCTCTAAATCCACAATGTGCATAACATCTTCAATGGTCAGTGGTTCAAAGTACAACTTGTCAGAAATTGAGAAGTCTGTTGAAACTGTTTCTGGATTGCTGTTGATGATAATCGCTTCATACCCGGCTTCTTTAATTGCCCAGACAGAATGCACAGTAGCGTAATCGAACTCAACACCTTGTCCAATTCGGATCGGACCTGAACCTAAAACGATGACACTTTCTTTTTCTGTTCGAATCGACTCATTTTCATCTTCATAAGTTCCGTAAAAGTAAGGCGTTTCTGATTCGAATTCTGCTGCACATGTATCCACCATCTTATAAACAGGGATTAAATTTTGCTCTTTTCTCCAGTTATACACGTCTAATTCTTTCGTATTCCAATACTTTGCAATCGTTTTATCCGCAAAGCCCATTCGTTTCGCTTGTCGAGCAACCTCATAGTCAAACGGATGTTCAGCAACCACTTTTTCGAAATGAACAATTTTTTGTAATTTATGCAGGAAGAATAAATCGATTTGACTCCATTCGTGAATGGTCTCAATCGTAACGCCACGTCTTAATGCCTCTCCTATAAAGAATAGACGCTCATCTCCAGCTCGTCGAATACGCTTTTCAATCCATTCATCAGTCATTGAATCAGCGTTTTTTAATTCCAAATGAAATTGATCTGTTTCAAGAGATCGTACCGCTTTTAATATAGATTCTTCAAACGTACGGCCAATCGCCATTACTTCGCCTGTTGCCTTCATTTGTGTTCCTAAATTACGTTTTGCTGATTCGAATTTATCAAATGGCCAGCGCGGAATTTTCGTTACCACATAATCAAGAGCAGGTTCAAAGCATGCGTACGTTTTACCTGTTACAGGATTCATCATTTCATCTAATGTAAGACCCACTGCAATTTTAGCTGCTAATTTCGCAATCGGATAACCCGTTGCTTTTGAAGCCAAAGCTGACGAACGACTAACACGTGGATTTACTTCAATGATGTAGTAATTAAAGCTATGCGGATCGAGGGCAAGTTGGACATTACATCCACCTTCAATTTTCAATGCGCGAATAATCTTAAGTGAAACATTTCGAAGCATTTGGTATTCACGGTCAGATAAGGTTTGACTTGGTGCCACAACAATTGAATCCCCTGTATGAATCCCGACTGCATCCACATTTTCCATGTTACAAACTACAATCGCGTTATCTTTAGAATCACGCATCACTTCGTATTCTATTTCTTTAAAACCAGCGATGGATTTTTCTAATAAACATTGTGTAACCGGGCTATATTTTAAACCACTTGTCACAGTTTCCACTAGCTCTTCATCATTATGACAAATACCTCCACCTGTTCCGCCAAGTGTGAATGCTGGACGAACGATAACTGGGTATCCGATTCGACTGACGAAAGCATGAGCTTCTTCAAGATTATGGATGATGTCACTTTCAGGTACAGGTTCATTTAATTCGTTCATTAACGTTCTAAATAGATCTCGGTCTTCAGCTTTATGAATTGCTTCGAGTTTTGTTCCTAATATTTCAATATTTAATTCTTTTAAAATTCCGGACTCATCAAGTTCAATCGCCATGTTTAATCCTGTTTGTCCACCTAACGTAGGTAGCAAGGCATCAGGTCGTTCTTTTCGTAAAATTCGACTAACAAAATCTAAAGTGATTGGTTCAATATACACTTTGTCTGCAATTTCAGTGTCGGTCATAATTGTGGCAGGATTAGAGTTAATTAAAATAACGCGGTATCCTTCTTCTTTTAGCGCAAGACAGGCTTGTGTTCCTGCATAGTCAAACTCAGCAGCTTGACCAATAACAATTGGACCTGAACCGATAACAAGAATGGATTTAATATCGTGACGTTTAGGCATGATTTTTTTCCCCTTTCACGTGCGTATTCATGAGTTCAATGAATTGATCAAATAAATGATTTGAATCTTCCGGACCTGGTGAAGCTTCCGGGTGATATTGTACGGTAAAGGCTGGCAAATCCAGATGTTTTAACCCTTCAACGGTTCCGTCATTTAAAGCGACATGTGTTACTTCTAATCTCGTTTTGACTAATGATTCTGGGTCCACTGTATAGCCATGGTTTTGCGAAGTTAATTCTGTACGCCCTGTTTTTAAATCTTTAACAGGATGATTTGCTCCTCGATGTCCGAATTTCAACTTAAAGGTGTCGCCACCGCTAGCAAGTGCAAATAATTGATGTCCTAAGCAAATACCGAACACAGGAATCTTCCCTATAATTTCTTTTAGCATAGTGATTGCTTCAGGCACATCTTTTGGATCTCCAGGTCCGTTAGATAACATAATCCCGTCAGGATAAATCGCCATAATTTCTTCAGCAGTCGTATTATAAGGAACCACTACCACGTCACAATTCCGTTTATTTAATTCGCGTAAAATACCGTGTTTCATTCCAAAGTCCACTAAAACCACACGTTTTCCTCGTCCTGGACTTGGATATGGGCGTTTTGTTGAAACTTGTTTTACTTGGTCTGTTGGGAAAGTGGTTTGTTTTAACTTCGCCACTATTTCCTCCACATTTACTTCAACACCAGCTGCAGTAAAGTACCCTTTTACTGAACCGTATTCACGAATGATTCGAGTTAGTTTCCGTGTATCTACACCTTGAATTCCGGGAATCTCTTTTAATAGGAATAGTTCATTTAATGATGCATCACTTCTAAAGTTTGAAGGCATATCAGCTAATTCTCGAACAACCATGCCTTTAATTGCTGGTTCAATTGATTCGAAGTCATCTCGATTAATACCATAGTTGCCGATAAGTGGGTAAGTCATCGTAACGATTTGTCCACAATAAGATGGGTCAGATAACGTTTCTTGGTAGCCTGTCATTCCGGTTGTAAAAACAACTTCCCCGGCACTCTCTTTTTCACTACCGAATGCTATTCCTGTAAATACGTCGCCTGTTTCTAAAATGAGACTTCTTTTCATCATCACTTCTCCTCCCAAACTATATTGCCTTCAAACATGGTCATTACTGGCCAGCCGATGCATGACCACTCCTTGAATGGTGTATTTGTTCCTTTTGAAAGAAACTTTTCTGTCTCTATTTTTTGTTCTTTATTCAAATCAATGAAAACTAAATCTGCTGACTCACCCATATGCAAACGACCATATGGTAATCCAAATACATCTGCAGGTTTTTCAGTTAACCAAGCGATTAGTTGAGCAAGTGACCACTTCCCAGATTTCACGAAATGTGTGTACAGCAATGGAAATGCTGTTTCAAGACCCACAATTCCAAATGGTGCTTGCTCCATGCCATTTGCCTTTTCTTCAAACGTGTGAGGTGCATGATCTGTTGCTATAAAGTCTAATGTGCCATCCTCTAATCCTTCTATTAAAGCTTGAAGATCCTCTTTTGCTCGAAGTGGTGGATTCATTTTCCACTGCGCATCATTTGAAGGGATATCATCTTCACATAGTAGTAAATGGTGCGGACTTACTTCAGCGGTAACTTTAACCCCAGCTTTTTTTGCATCTCGTATTACGCGAACCGATTCTTTCGTGCTCACGTGGCATACATGGTAATGCGCACCTGCTGCTTCAGCTAATAATATATCGCGAGCAATATGAACGGATTCAGCAATGGAAGGGATTCCTTTTAAGCCAAGTTCCTTATTTTTCTTTCCTTCATGCATAACTCCTGCATAGATTAATGTGTTGTCTTCACAATGGGCAACGATTGGCATGTTGATTTTTGCAGCATCTTGCATCGCTTCATACATCATGCCAGCTTGTTGAACTCCGACACCGTCATCTGTAAAAGCAAAAGCCCCATGCTCTTTTAATGCTGCTAAATCTGTACGTTCTTTTCCAGCTTCCCGAATAGTGATGGATGCATATGGAAGTACTCGAATTTTAGCATTATTTTTAATTAACTCATTTACCTTAGTTAGGTTTTCGACTGTATCTGGAACTGGTCTGGTGTTTGGCATAGCACAAATCGTTGTATATCCACCTTTTGCTGCAGCTGCAGTACCCGTTTCAATCGTTTCTTTTTGTTCTCCACCTGGTTCTCGTAAGTGCACATGCACATCAATAAAGCCTGCAGAAACAAAATGACCTTTTCCATCTATGGTCTCATCTATGTCAGTCGTTGTTTTCGGATTGATTTCAATAATACGTCCTTGCTCAATTAATATGGAACCTGCTTGTAATTCTTGTTGTTCATTTAGTAATTGAATGTTTTGTATTAGTTTTCTCATTAAAATCTCTCCTTTAGTACTGATTCGAGTATCGCCATTCGGATAAAGACTCCGTTATGCATTTGTTTGAATATCCGAGATTTTTCACTCTCTACTAATTCACTCGCAATTTCTACATCTCGATTTACTGGTGCTGGATGCATGATAATTGCGGCAGGCTTTAATTGCTTATAACGTTCAATCGTTAACCCATATTGTTGATGGTATTCGTTTTTTGAGAATCGTTTAGCTGATTCATGTCTTTCATGTTGAACTCGTAGGAGCATGATAACATCTGCTTTTGGTAGGATTTGATCCCAACTAGATTCAGCTTGTATGTCACCTTGCCATTCTTTAGGACAAAGGAAAGTTACATTTGCTCCTAATTTCGTTAATGCTTGAGCATTCGATTTAGCGACTCGGCTGTGCGCAATGTCACCTACGATTGCCACTTCTAAACCATCAAATTTTCCAAACTCCTGTTTAATCGTATATAAATCTAGTAAGGATTGTGTCGGGTGCTGCCCCGAACCATCTCCGCCATTTATTATGCCCAAATCTATTCCTGAATTTAATTGATGGTAATAGCCGTCTTCTTCATGTCGAATAATGACTGCATCTACTCCGATTGACTCTAACGTTTTAACAGTGTCATAAAGAGTTTCACCCTTTTGTGTACTTGAAGTGCTTGCCTCAAACGGCAGAACATGTAATCCTAGTTTTCTTTCTGCCATTTCAAAGCTCATTTTTGTCCGTGTGCTTGGTTCAAAAAACAAATTTGCTACTGTAAATGTTCTCGTTAAATTAGGAGTTGCGTTATGCTCAAATTCCTCAGCGCGTTGTAAAATCGTATTGATTTCTTCTGGATGTAATTCGTTCATGCTTAATAAATTCTTCACTCGTTAGCCCCTCCTCTTTTATTGTCCCAAGTTCGTGTATTGCTTCAACTGAACTGTAAAATAAAAACCTCTCAACATAGTGTTGAGAGGCTACAGGGCATGACCAAGTAAAGATCCATGTACACGGAACTTTTCGTTGGAATCCCTTTCCCTGCCTCTCTGGACTAGGTATTAAAAGGTTTTATTCAGTTGTATTTTCTTCAAACAAATCATCAGAAACGTGCGGTCTTCCTGGTAGCACTAAGTTTAAGATGACGCCGACGATTGCAGCCAAAGCCATTCCTTCGATTACAAAGGTCTCCGAGAAATGGAGTTTTGCTCCACCGATTCCAATAACTAAAATAATGGATGAGATGACTAAATTTCGTTTATCTCCAAAATCAATCTTGCTATCAACTAACATACGTAAACCAGATGAAGCGATAATCCCAAATAATAGAATTGAAATGCCACCTAAGACTGCTGTTGGAATTGTGCTAATTAATGCCATGACCTTTCCGAAGAAAGAGAACACAATGGCAAGTACAGCAGCTCCAGCAATCACATATACACTATAAACTCTAGTTATTGCAAGTACACCAATATTTTCACCATAAGTCGTTTTCGGTGGTCCACCTATTAGACCACTGATGAATGTACCTAACCCATCACCTAGTATTGAACGGTGGAGTCCCGGTTCTTTTATGTAATTTCGGTTTACGATTTTCCCTAAAACTAACTGGTGACCAATATGTTCTGAAATCGTCACGATCGCAATCGGAACCATGATGATGATTAATGTCGGCGTAATGATAAAATCATAATCGACCCCCGGAAGTAAGAAGTCTGGTGCAGCAATTAATTTTGCTTGTGTCACTGCTGTATAATCGACAATTCCGATGATAAGTGAGTACACATATCCCACGATAATTCCGATTAAGACTGGCATTAAACTAATCATGCCTTTAAAGAATAATGTTGCAATGACGGCAGCCAATAATGTGACTAGTGCTGCTGAGAAGTGAAGCATACTATACTCTTTTACATTATTTACGGTAATATTCATTGCCATATCAACTGCAACAGGAGATAAAGCCAAACCAATAACGATAATAACAGGTGCCACAACAATCGGTGGCAATAAATTCATAATCCATTTATAACCCGTTTTCCATATCACCAGTGACACGATGAAGTACACAAGCGCTACGAACAAACTTCCGATCATTGCGCTACCAATTCCAGCTTGTCCAGTTAAAAAAAGAATAGGTGCAATAAAAGCGAATGATGACCCTAAATATGCTGGTACTTGAAATTTAGTTACAAACAAGAAAATTAATGTAGCAATACCACTTGTAAGTAGAGCAATTGCAGGGCTTAATCCAACTATCTGAGGAACTAATATCGTTGCACCGAACATTGCAAACATGTGTTGGATACTTAAAGTCGCTAGTTTTCCTGTTGAAGGTTTATCGTGAATATCTAATATGGCTTGAGTGTTTGACATCATTTCCCCTACTTTCTTCTATTCGTGAATCGTTACACTGTCTTCATGATCTGTTTCATTTAAGCGAACCACTATGCGTTCGATACTAGCAGTAGGAATATTTTTTCCTACATAATCCGCACGAATCGGTAATTCTCGATGTCCTCGATCGATTAAGACTGCTAATTGAATTTGTGCAGGTCTTCCTAAATCCATCACTGCATCCATTGCTGCTCGAACCGTTCTACCTGTATACAGCACATCATCCACAAGGATGACTTTTTGATCCTTAACCGCGTGTTGAATATCCACTTGTTGAACGAGTGGTTCTTTATTGGCTGTTTTCATTGAAAGATCATCACGATAAAGAGTAATGTCTAACTCGCCAGATTTAATACTTTTACCTTCGATTTTTTCGATTTTTGCAGCTAATCGATTTGCTAAGTATGCGCCTCGAGTTTTAATTCCAACTAGGATACATTGTTCGATTCCTTTATTGCGCTCAATGATTTCATGAGCAATACGAGTTAATGCTCGGTTTATGGCTTGTTCATCTAAGATATTTGCTTTTTCCACCAAGATTGCTCCTCCTTTTCTTCCATGCGCCAATGTTTCATTTTATTTGAGAAAATAAAAAACCCTCTCGTCCATTTAGGATGAGAGGGTGTGAATGCAGAAAAATATCGCAGGAAAACACACAGCATGTGTCTTTTTACGTTTCACGGTACCTTCTCAGCCTCTCTGGACTGTTTTTAAAGGAAATCTATTTAATTCGTTAGACCAATTATAGATTTAGTCTTCCTTCGTGTCAACTTGAGTTTTCATTTCTTCAAGTAACTCTTCAAATTCTTTTGGAAGCGGTGCCTCAAATTCCATGTATTCCTCAGTGCGTGGATGCATGAATCCAAGTACGCCAGCATGAAGTGCTTGTCCACCAAATTCGATCGTTTTCTTTGGTCCATACTTTGGATCTCCAGCTAAAGGGAAACCAATATATTTCATATGAACACGGATTTGATGTGTGCGACCAGTTTCAAGACGACATTCAACAAGAGTGAATTTACCAAAACGTTCAATCACACGGAAATGTGTAATTGCATGTTTTCCACTGTCTACAACTGCCATACTTTGACGATCTTTTTTGTCGCGACCTAAAGGTGCATCAATTGTTCCTTTGTCATGCGGAATATGTCCATGAACAAGTGCAGTATATTTTCTCGTTACTGTCTTTTTTACTAATTGATTAACTAATGATTCATGAGCTTTGTCATTTTTAGCAACCATCAATAATCCTGAAGTATCTTTATCGATACGGTGGACAATACCTGGACGCATGACACCATTAATGCCAGATAGGTCTGTACAATGATGCATTAAACCATTTACTAAAGTTCCAGATGTATGACCAGGGGCTGGATGTACAACCATTCCTCTTGGTTTATTAACAACTAAAACATCCGCATCTTCATAAATGATTTCTAAATCAAGATCCTCTGACTGAATGTCTAAAGGTTCTGCTTCTGGGGGTGAAACGATAATTACATCGTCTTTTTTCACTTTGTAATTGGGTTTAATTTGTTCACCATTAACTAAAACAGCTCCATCTTTTAACCAATTTTGAATTTGACTTCTCGACCAATCTGATTCAAGTAGTGAAATTGCTTTGTCAATACGTTCACCTTTTTGTTCTTCTGTTATCGTATACGTAAAATCTTCCATTTACTCACCTGTTTTCTTTTCTCTTTTTTCTTCTAAAAATAATACAATCATCACCATTACTACACCTATTGTTAAAGCAGCATCTGCAATGTTAAAAATCGGGAAATCATAGTTAATGATAGGAATTAACACATCTATAAAATCAACAACTTCTCCTAGATATAATCGATCGATAAAGTTTCCGATAGCTCCACCAAGTAAAATCATTAAACTAAATTGAAATAATGGCTTTCCCTTTGCTTCTTTGTGGAAGTAATAAAGGATTCCCGCAATCACAATAACGGTTACGATTGAAAACAACCATATTTGCCCTTCAAGCATGCCCCAAGCGGCTCCACGATTACGATGTGATAATAAGCCAAGCGTAGGATCCAATAAAGGAATTCGTTCTCCTAGCTCCATGTTGTTCACAACTAACCATTTGGTCCACTGATCTAATGCCACTATGATAACTGCAACTAAATAATAAATGTACACGAATGTTCCTCCGTTAGATAAGTATCTTAGCTAGTTTACCACAAAACACGAACAGACAGAAAGAGCTGCCCGTTTGGACAGCTCCGATTCTTACACGTAATATTTTTCTACAACATCCGCACAACGTGGACACAATGTTGGATGCTTATCATTTTCGCCTACTTTAGATGAAATCGTCCAGCAACGTTCACACTTTTCACCTTGTGCTTTAGTAACCACAACTGAAGCGACATCTAATTTTAATGCATCTGCTGGAGCTTCTTCAGTTAAACCAGCAAGAGTAAATTCAGACACAATAAAGAATTGTGCGAAATCTACCTTATCTGTATCAAAAGCTTCTAGTAATTCTTTCTTCACATACACAATGACTTTAGCTTCTAAAGATTTACCAATAACTTTCGCATTTCGTGCTTCCTCTAATGCCTTTAATACATCGTCCCGCACAAGCATCAATTGTTGATACTTCGTACGTAATTCTGCGAATGATGCATGAGTAATAGCTTCTGGGAAGTCAGTTAACTGAACACTTTCTTCTGTTTCCTGAGTCAAGAATACCCATAATTCGTCTGTTGTATGTGGCAAAATTGGCGTCGTTAATTTCAATAAAGCAAGTAATGTATCGTACATAACCGTTTGCATCGCACGACGATGTAATTGATCTGTACCTTCGATATAAACCACATCTTTTGCAATATCTAAATAGAATGAGCTCAAGTCTGATGAGACAAAATTATTTACTGCATGATAAACACTTGCAAAATCATATTTGTCATATGATTTACGAACGGTATCAATCAAATCTTGAAGCTTCATGAACATGTATTGATCTACTTCACGTAAGTCTTCATAAGCTACACGGTCTGTTTGTGGATTAAAGTCAGATACATTCCCGTGTAGGAATCGGAAGGTGTTTCTGATTTTGCGATAAACTTCCGCTACTTGTTTAAAGTTTGAATCTGAAACTCGAACATCAGCTGTGTAATCGACAGAAGCGACCCATAATCGAAGAATGTCTGCACCTAATTGATTCATAACTTTAGCAGGATCAATTACATTCCCAATGGATTTACTCATTTTACGGCCTTCACCATCTAAAGTGAATCCATGACTTAACAAACCTTTATAAGGTGCATGACCGTTGATCGCAACACTCGTTGTTAATGATGAATTAAACCATCCACGATACTGGTCAGATCCTTCCAAATACAAATCAGCAGGATAAACTAAATCATCTCTTTCATCAAGAACTGCTTGATGAGATGATCCTGAATCGAACCAAACGTCCATGATGTCAGTTTCTTTAACGAAACGACCATTTGGACTGCCTGGGTGAGTAAATCCTTCAGGTAATAATTCTTTAGCTTCACGCTCAAACCAAACTGTCGAGCCATGTTCACGGAAGATTTTAGACACATGAGCAATCGTTTCTTCTGTTAAAATTGGCTCGCCATCTTCCGCGTAAAATACTGGAATTGGAACGCCCCAAACACGTTGGCGAGAAATACACCAATCCCCACGATCACGTACCATGTTGAATAGACGAGTTTCGCCCCAAGCTGGTGTGAATGACGTATCTTTAATCGCTTGAAGTAGTTCTCCACGGAATGCTTCGATTGAAGCAAACCATTGTGCAGTTGCACGGAAAATAACAGGTTTCTTTGTACGCCAGTCATGTGGTGCCGAATGTGTGAAGAACGTTAATTTTTCTAGTGCACCTGCAGCATCTAGTGCCTCAGTAATGACTTTATTCGCTTTATCATAAAATAACCCTTCAAAGCCTGGTGCTTCCGCAGTCAATACACCACGATCATCAATTGGAGAAAGTACGTCAAGTCCATATGCTCTTCCTACTTGGAAATCTTCTTCTCCGTGACCAGGTGCAGTATGAACACAGCCCGTTCCGCCTTCATTCGTAACGTGATCACCCAACATCACTAAAGAATCACGATCATAAAGTGGATGTTTAGCAACCATACGGTCCATTTGTTCACCTTTAACCGTTTGAATTACTTCATAAGACGCCCACTCTAGTGCTGTAGCAACAGACTCTAATAAGTCTTTTGCAATTAAATAATGTGTACCTTCGACATCTACAATTACATAATCAAATTCAGGGTTTACGGAAATCCCTAAGTTTGCTGGAATCGTCCAAGGAGTTGTTGTCCAAATGATAATTTTCGTACCTTCTGCGACAACCCCTTTACCTTCAGTCACATCAAAGCTCACATAAATGGATGGAGATTTTTTATCTTGATATTCGATTTCTGCTTCAGCTAAAGCTGATTCACTTGATGGTGACCAATAAACAGGCTTCAACCCTTTATAGATATAGCCTTTACGAGCCATCTCACCAAACACTTCGATTTGACGTGATTCATAAGCAGGTTTTAACGTGATATAAGGATTTTCCCAATCACCTTGCACACCAAGACGCTTAAATTGTTCACGCTGAGTATCAATTTGCTCATAAGCGTATTTCTCACACAGCTTACGGAATTCAGCTACTGTCATTTCTTTACGATTTACTCCCTTATTAGCAAGAGCTTGCTCGATTGGTAAACCATGAGTATCCCAACCTGGAACATACGGTGCATGGTAGCCAGTCATCGATTTATGACGAACAATCATATCCTTCAAGACTTTATTTAACGCATGACCCATGTGTAAATCACCATTCGCGTACGGAGGTCCATCATGCAAAATAAACGTCGGACGTCCTTTTGTACGATTAAGCACTTTTTCATATAGATTCATGTCATTCCAAGTTTGCTGCATGACTGGTTCGCGTGTTGGCAATCCTCCACGCATTGGAAAATCGGTTTTCGGCATTAATAACGTGTCTTTGTATTCCATCAATATAACCTCCTCAAAATAAAAAAACTCCTCATCCCATGAAGGGACGAGAAGTTTAACTCGCGGTACCACCCTAATTGCAACAATGAAGTTGCCATCTTAGATCACATTAACGGTGTGAAGCCGAAACCACTTACAATCAATCGTTCAGTGGTTTTACTCAGGAGTGATTTTCATTTGATTGCTACTTGTTCGAGCTTCCACCGTCCTCGAATCGCTTTTCTGAGCGCACAAAATACTGTCTCTTTCAACGTATTTAATATCAATATGTAGCTATTATATGGAAAGTAACTACAATCGTCAAGCAAACTCTAATCTTCAGTTGTTTCGATTCGCTCTAGTTCAGATGTGTCCACTTCATATTGCATTAAATGATCCCAATCATCTGTATTGATTAAATCTAACTGAGCTTCAACTAACATTTTGAAGCGATTGCGGAATACTTTTGATTGTTTCTTAAGTTCTTCTATCTCTAAAGCGATACGTCTAGCTTTCGTCAATGCTTCATTCACAATTCGATCTGCATTTTTTTCAGCTTCTTTAACAATTAGCTTCGCTTCTTTTTGAGAATTGCGACGAACTTCTTCAGCAGCCTCTTGTGCAATCACAATTGATTTTTGTAATGTAGATTCAATCGTAGTGAAATGACCAACACGTTCACTAGATGACTTTAACTTTTCTTCTAATTCTTTTTTCTCTTTTAATAGAAGTTCAAAATCTTTAATAATTTGATCTAAAAATTCATTCACTTCATCTTCATTGTACCCACGGAATCCTTTTCCGAATTCCTTGTTATGTATATCCAATGGTGATAATGGCATCTTCTCGATCTCCCCTTTAAAACTAGCGTTGTTTCAAACTATTATACCTTTCATTAGAAAGGTTTACATCAATAATTCGAATTTTCTTTAATATTTCTTATGATTTCGGCTCCATTCGACCAACTTGAAGTCGAATCTTGTCTTTCTTCGTTCTTCCTTCAATCATTCCTAACCGAATACGACCAAAACCTCGAATCGAAATTAAATCAGATTCATGTAATTCAAAAGCTGGTTGATCTCGAACAACCCAATTTACTTTCACTTTTCCACCATGAATGAAAGTAGATGCTTTTTGTCTTGATATATTAAATAATGATGCAATAATCGTATCTAATCTCATTGAACTCACAGTATGTGATTCTTCTACCCACGTTTCCGTATTGAGTAAGAAAAGATGTTCTTCTGGAAGCTCTTGAACTTGTACCTTGGATTTTCCGATGGAAGTAATATTTAAACGTACAAAATCAGCAACTTCAGAAACCACGGCAAACTCAATTCGCTCGCCATCCACTCGGATATCACCAAATTTTGAACGGTCTAATCCAAGAGACATCAATGTACCCAACACATCCGGATGTTCTAACGTTACAAACTTAGATGGATAACTTATTTCAAACATTGTTACTGAGAAGTCTTGATCAGTAGGAACAAAATAAGAGGGCGAAATCAACATACGCTTACGTTCAGCATCCTCAAATTTGCTATATGAATGTGTCACAATTTCCTCATTTTGCCCGGCAATAGCTTGGACAATAAATTGTTCTCGAGGATCTAAAAAGTCCGTCAGCTTTGGTGCGTAGCGGTCTTCCGTTTCACGGATCCATCCACCTACCTGCTCAATAAATGACTGCTCTTCTTTTCTAAAATGCTGAAATATTTGTTCCATTTCCGTTCTCCCTTTCCAGGATTAAAACATGAGATGTTTTAAATAAAAGATTTGTTGCAAAAGACAGATTGCCTAATTAGTAGATACCAGTTTAATTATTTCTACTTATATCTATTATTATTGCACGTTTTTCTAAATTCAACTCGTCTAGGAGGTTATAAAAAACCACAGTAATTTTCAAATGCATTTACTGATTGTAGTTTGTATGTTTTATTCGTATAAAAAAGCCCCACGTCAGTGAGGCAACTAGTTAAAAATTATTACTTATTATAGCTATACCATTACGTGCTAAATTTAAAACCAAAATCGCAACAATAGGAGAAATATCAATCATACCAAATGGTGGAATGATTTTGCGAAAAGGCTCAAGATAAGGCTCGCAAATTCGCTCTAAAAAACGACCAATTGCTGTTTCTCTTGTACTTGGTACCCAAGACATAAAGATATAGATAATGAGAAATACTGAATATAAAAAGATAACCTGAGAAATTACATCAAGAATTAAGTCCATATTAACTAAATACACCTCTGCTATTGTAAGTCATCGTAATAATAATCGGAAATCGCTCCTGCTACTTCCACTGTATCTGGTGCACATAAAAAGATATCCGTTCCGATACGTTGAATATCTCCGCCTAAAGCATACACGGTACCACTTAGGAAATCCACAATTCTGATTCCTTGATCTTTGTCAATTCTTTGTAAATTAACAACCACAGCACGTTTGTTTTTTAAGTGCTCAGAAATGTCTTGTGCTTCTGCATACACTCTAGGTTCTACTAAAATAACTTTTGAAGATTTTTGGAGATTTTGCAAACTAACTACATTTGGAATTGATGAGTCCATGGGAGCGACACGTCTTTCTTTCATTGATTTCTTCATTGAAGGTTGTTGTTGCTGAGCAACTGGTGAAGCTTGAGGTTCTGAACGTCGTTCACGCTCTACAGGTGCATCATCTTCATATTCATCTAGATAAAAAAAGTTTTTAATTTTATTCTTCATGCTCATGATTTGTCCCCTCTTTCATCCCCAACTAGTGCGGTTCCAATTCGTACAAACGTTGCGCCTTCTTCAATAGCAAGTTCAAAGTCATTGGACATTCCCATTGATAATTCTGTACATGGTGCAAAATCATACTGAGCTTCAGCAATCTTTTGCTGCGCAGATTTCAATTTAGAGAATACCGACCTTAATACTTGTTCATCTTCTGTATTTGGAGCCATGGTCATTAATCCAATTACCTTTATTTTATCGAAAGGTTGTAAAGATAAAATGAAATCTTCAAGTAAGTCTAGTTCAATGCCGTGTTTTGCTTCTTCTCCTGAAACATTGACTTGTACGAAGCAATCGATTGGTTTATTGGCACGTTTTTGAATTTCTTCTGCCAAACTTAACCTGTCCAACGAATGAAGAAAATCAATCGTATCAATAACTTGCTTCACTTTTCTAGTTTGTAAAGACCCGATGTAATGCCATTTAGCATCAGACTGAATATGTTCAGTCTTTAAAAGTAAACCTTCAGGTCGATTTTCTCCAAGATTGATTAAACCCGCATGAAAAGCTTCTTTTGTTCGCTCAAGTGATACAGATTTTGTTACAGCGACAATGTGTATCTCTGAATCTTTTCGATTCGAGCGTTTGCATGCTTGCTGAATACGTTGTTGAATTTCTTGGTAATTTTGCGTAATTTCCATATATATTAAATCCCAACTTGTTTCGACGTGTACATTATTTCTTTATTGTACCAATCAAACATTGATTATTCAACGTTTTATCGCTGTTCCTAGTTACCTCGTTTGACTAGTACAACGTCTTTTCCAACAACATGGATATCATTTATAGCAATTGTTATGGTGGAAGAGTCACTTGAAAAGAGATCCAGCATCTTTTTAGGTTGAGCGACTAAAAAAGCTTCAATCATTCCATTTTCCTTTGAGATTTTGGCATCACTTACAAACCCAAGCATTTTCCCATTACCAGCATCAATAAATTCCTTTTCTTGTATTTCAGTGAATTTCATCGTTTATCCCTCCTTATATAGCTTATGATTCGTAAATTAGAAAAACACATTTTGTTCCCAAAATGGTTTAAAATGATATCTTTTCTTCTAAGGATAACCAAAAGCTTTTTTTCTAAAAAAGCTTTCATTCCGAATATGGAACAAAAGCTTTCAGACTAATAACATATAACAAGTTACATAACATTTTTAAAATTCGATTTCATAACTCTTGTATTTGACAAAAAATGAAAGTGGTCGGCTATTTCTTTAGCTTTCCGCGGACGAAACGCTAGCCTCCTCGACTCCCCCTGTCTCTGACAGTTGGAGCCTGTGGGGTCTAGCGTGTTTCGTTCTTCCGCAGGAGTCTTCAGAAATAGCCGACCACTTGCCTACTTAAAAAGTTTGCAGAGTAAGGTTGAAAGAAATAATTAGAAATGCTAATTTGAGATGTACTAATTATTATTTAGATCACTGATTCACTTTGTAGTTGAGAGTAATTTAATCAAATGTGTATATGAAATGTGGAAAAGCATGAATTATTTATTTTGTATATACAGCGATTCAGTTGATTGAAATGGAGGCGGCGACTCCTGGGGGAATAGCACGAGCTTTAGACCCTGGACTGAGCATCGCGAGGGAAGCGGCTAAAGCCTTGCCCCCCGGAAAGCGTCCGCTGCAATTGAAATCAACATTTATTATATTTCTACAGCTTAAAAGCTTTCATTCCGATTAAGGAACGAAAGCTTTTTTGTTATTTAGGATTCTTGATGATATTGTTCCTGGATTATGCTAATTGCATGTTTTTCCAATCGTGAAATTTGGGCTTGGGAAATGCCTAATTCTTTCGCGATTTCAGTTTGTGTTTCTCCGTAATAATATCGTTTACTTAAGATTTTTTGTTGACGTAAATCCAGCTTGCTAATGCTTTCTTTCATGAAAACATACGTTGACCATTGCTCTTCTGAAACATGCTCATCCTTCAATTGATCCAACATGTAAACCGGGTCACCGCCATCATGGTAAATGGGTTCTTGAAGTGAGATTGGTTCTTGTATTGCATCAAGTGCAAATAAAATATCTTCATGTGGGATATCAGTCATCTCTGACAACTGTTGCATGGTTGGCTCATGTAAGTTTTCTACAACAAACTGTTCCTTTGCTTTCATTGATTTATAAGCAATATCTCGCAAAGAACGAGACACACGAACTGGGTGGTGATCGCGTAAATGTCGTCGAATCTCACCAATAATCATTGGCACTGCGTAAGTTGAAAATCTCACATTATGCTTCAAATCAAAATTTTCTATGGACTTAATCAGTCCGATGCATCCAACTTGAAATAAATCATCCGCTTGTTCACCACGATATGCAAAGCGCTGAACTAAACTAAGTACTAATCGTAAGTTACCCATTACTAATTCTTCTCTTGCAGCCATGTCCCCGCCTTGAAATCTTATAAACGTTTGTGTCATAACTTCGTTTGAAAGTACCGGAAGCGTTGACGTATCTACACCGCAAATTTCTACTTTTGTCCGCACCATCACTTTTCCTCCGAACTGTTTAACACTGAGATTAATAACAGTTTGTCCGGCTTGGTCGATTATATGCGTGCAGACCTTTCTCCAATTTCAACCATTATGCTGTCGGCTGATTTAACTCTTCTCTTAAATCGTGAATAATCTTTTTCTCTAATCGGGAAATATATGATTGCGATATACCTAGTAAATCGGCAACTTCTTTTTGAGTCATTTCTTCCTTGCCATTTAAACCAAAACGACATTCCATAATGTATTTTTCCCGTTTATCTAACAGATCAATGGCAGAAAACATGAACTGTCTTTCAATTTTTTTCTCAACATCTTCTGAAATAATATCTTCTTCAGTTCCTAAAATATCAGAAAGCAATAGTTCATTTCCATCTGCATCTGAATTTAATGGCTCATCAAAAGAAACCTCTGATTTTAGTTTGCTCGTTTTTCTTAAATGCATGAGAATTTCATTTTCAATACATCTTGAAGCATAAGTAGCAAGTTTAATCTTTTTTTCCACGTTGAATGTTTCAATTGCTTTGATCAGACCAATCGAGCCTATACTGATTAAATCTTCGATATTCGTACCTGTATTTTCAAATCGTCTTGCAATATATACAACCAATCTTAAATTTCGTTCAATTAATTTGTCGCGTGCGGTTAAACTGCCATTCATAAAGTCCTCAATAGTTTGAGCTTCTTCTTCGCGATTCATCGGCACCGGAAGAGATTCGCTACCTCCAATATAAAAGGTCCCTTTTGCTCGCCAAGAAAGCCAAAGTTGAACGATTCGATTCCACAATTTCATGAACATAGCATTACTCCTCTCGACTGTTGAACAAATAATGTTGACGCATGTAATATTGCTTCCGTTTGACGAGGAAAATGATGGCTGTTTTTAGTAAGGACAAGATAACAAGGTGGCAAAGCACATTCTGTTTCATGAATCATTCGTATGTTATCCATTTTAATTCCAACTGCCCAGGTATTTTCACTTTGAACAGTGGCTAAACGAATTAACCTAACATCCTGCTGAAACTCTTTTGGAACTTCTGAGATTTGAGAAGGATTACTTCCATCAAAGTCATTTAAAAACGTCCATAGTTTTGGTGGAATTACTGACGCGAGTTTTTTAGATGATACAAAATGCACAGGTTTACCTGAAAGAGTCTCCATACATTGATTTCCGGTATCTGTATAACTTTCTAAGACAATTTCATTTCCAAAAATCATTAATTTCACTTTGCTACGATACATTTCTTTAACGCCTTTAAGATTAATCCTAAACCAATTTTTATAGACACCTGATAGACTTCCAAGTAAAGCAACAATCAGGATGGCAAATACAATATACGAATTGACTAATTTCAACCATGGTTGTATAACCGTTAATAACCCACCTGCAAACAAAGCTGCTATGATACAATTTGAAGCAGCTAATAGCCAATTAGAGCGATTAAATCCAAAAGCCATCAAGATCATGCAAATAAAGGTCCCAATAATTGATAGAAGACTTCCACCGAATAAGACAATTAAAAAGCCACCTACAAACGCACTAATCCATAAGCGAACCTTAGTTTGTTGAAAAGTGCCCATTTTGTTCGTAAATGAGAGTAGGCAGTAATTAATTAGTGCGTTTAACGTAATCATTACTTCAGCATACATTTTCTCACCTCCTACAAAAACTTTAGCATGAGAACTGTTCAAACTTTGTCATCTTTTGACAGAGATAATAAAAAATCGCACGACAAAAAACCCCATCTTTTTCAACGACTGTTGAGAAAGATGGGGTTTTTATTTTATCTATTGACGTTTTTGACGGTTACGTAAAAACGTTGGAATATCTAAAGTATCCTCTTGTTGATTAGACTGTTGTTGCGTTCTTACTGGTTCTTGTTGATAGCTTGGCGCTTCTTCTCTACGTGTTTCACGAATAGGAGCTTGTGGTTGAGTTGGCTGTTGCTGTTGTCTACCAGCTCCAAATCCACCAGATCTCGTAGTACGAGTAGATAAAGGCTCTTCATTAAAACCAGTAGCAATAACTGTTACGATAATTTCATCCTTAAGATTGTCATTAATAACAGAACCGAAAATCATATTTACATCTTCATCAGATGCAGATGCAACGATATCGGCAGCTTCTTGAACTTCGAATAAGCTCAAGTTAGAACCACCTGTAATATTCATTAAGACCCCTTTAGCACCATCAATAGATGTTTCAAGAAGTGGACTTGAAATTGCTTTTTTAGCAGCTTCTGCAGCACGGTTTTCACCTGAAGAAATACCGATACCCATTAATGCTGAACCTTTGTTAGACATAATTGTCTTCACGTCTGCAAAGTCCAAGTTAATTAAACCAGGTACAGCGATTAAATCAGAGATACCTTGAACACCTTGTCGTAAAACATTATCCGCTTCACGGAATGCTTCTAACATTGGCGTGTTTTTATCAACGATTTCAAGTAAGCGATCGTTAGGAATGACGATTAATGTATCAACAGCTTCTTTCATCTGTCCAATACCACCAATTGCTTGTGTAGAACGTTTACGGCCTTCAAATGTAAATGGACGAGTAACTACACCAACAGTAAGTGCGCCTATTTCACGTGCAATTTGAGCGATTACAGGAGCTGCTCCAGTACCTGTTCCTCCACCCATACCAGCGGTAACAAATACCATATCTGCTCCACGGAGTGCTTCTTCAATTTGTTCTCTGCTTTCTTCAGCAGCTTTTTTACCAACTTCTGGATTTGCTCCTGCTCCTAATCCTCTAGTAAGCTTAGCTCCAATTTGAAGTCTGATTTCTGCTTTTGAAAGATTTAAAGCTTGTGCATCTGTGTTTACTGCTATAAATTCTACACCTTGTACGCCATGTTCAATCATTCGGTTTACAGCATTGTTTCCGCCGCCACCTACACCAATGACCTTGATGACTGCAAGTTGATCTACGCTTGTGTCAAATTCCAACATCGCATTTCCTCCTTAAGTTGCTCTTAGTCTATTACCAGTGTTTATTCAAAGAATTTGTCGAGGAACTTTCGTGCTTTCCCCATAACGCCTTCTTTGTTCTCTTGTTGAACTTGTACTTGTTTTTGTTTTTTTGAAGTTGTAGGACTCTGTTCAGGTTTACGTGATTGAACGAGTGCACTACTCCCGCCTAAACGACCAAAAAACATATCTTCCATGTAAGCGTAACGTATTAAGCCTACTGCGGTCGCGTATTGTGGCTCACGCACTCCAATATATTCTGGCGTATACAAGCGTACACGAGTTTGTAATATATGTCGTGCTAACTGTGAAAGCCCTTCTAATTTCCCAACACCACCGGATATAACGACTCCACCAGGAAGGTCTTGAAGACCCATACGGTAAAACTCTTCTAAAATCATTTCGAAAAGTTCTTCTAATCGTACACCGATAATTTCAGATATGTACCGTTGACTATATTGTTCTTTCGTGTCTGCTCCAATCACAGGAACTTCGAACAACTCATCATCTGATGCATCATCATAAAAGGCATGTCCATATTGATGTTTAATTTTTTCTGCTTGTTCTGTAGGAGTCTTTAAAACAATCGATAAATCTTTTGTTATATGATCTCCACCTACAGGTAAAACAGAGGTATGCGACAATTGACCATCTTGGAATATAGAAATGGTTGTTGAACCGCCACCAATATCAATAAAGGCTGTCCCATGATTTTTTTCATCATCAGACAAAGCAAAGTATCCAGAAGCAAGTGGTTGTAAGTAGATTTCACGAATATTTAATCCCGCTCGTTCTACGCATCGCAAGACATTATGTAAAATTGTCTTAGATGTCGTCATCATGGTACCATCCATTTCTAAACGAATACCAATCATTCCACGCGGATCTTTTATCTCATCTAAGTGATCTACTACAAATTGTTTAGGTACTAAATTTACTAATTCTCTTTCAGGTGGAATCGACATTACTTGTGCAGATTCCATGACACGATCTAAATCGTCATCTGTGATTTCACGATTTTCACTGTTAACTGCGACGACACCCTTAACATGCTGTAACATCGCTTGATTAGCAGGAATCCCTAAAACTACTTCGTTAATAGACATTCCTATCATTCTTTCAGCTTGATCAATTGCTTTTTTAATAGATTGCACGGTTGCATCTATATCAACAATAGCACCTTTACGTATTCCATTTGATTTCACATTCCCTACACCGATAACATTAAGGGAACCATTTGTCATTTCACCAATTAGTACTTTAATAGACGATGAACCTATATCTAAAGAAACATATAATTCTGTTTGATTCAAACCGTGGCACCTCCTTCAACAACTCTTTACTCCTCATTCTATTGCATTATGACATGCTTGTCTAAGTAAAATCGCTAAAAGTTGTAAATTTTCCTTCTATTCTACTGTTTTTACTCAACTTGCCCTTTTCTTTCTGCCCACTTTGTTAATAATATTCTCCGGATAACTGCAATGTTTTGGAAAAGACGTACGCCAAAAGCGAAAATTGCTGCTAAATACAAGTCTATTCCTAAATGCACTCCTAGAAATGCTAAACCAGCTGCCAATGCAATGTTAAAGAAAAAACCAGAAACGAATACTTTGTCGTCATATACCTGTTGAAGTTGGGCTCGTATTCCACCGAATAACGTATCAAGTGCAGCAAGAACCGCAATTGATAAATAATTTTCGTATACCGTTGGAATATGAATATCTGTAAGCAAGCCAAGTGAAATTCCTAAGATCAATCCGAGTAAGGGCAACCACATTTTTAATCACTCTCCGTTGCTTCTGATAAATAATTAAGGTTAATTTTTTGATTGTATGCTGGAATCGTTAAATCAGAAATTGGTTCTTCAATGGTTAAGGTTAAATTATCAATGAAGAAATCATCCGCAATCATAGATGTTTGGAGATAACTATAAAGCAATTCCGCTTCTTCTAATGTATCTGTGCCTACGCGAATATTAAATGGAGGTGTGCGGACGTTCAAACCATTAACTGTTGTTTGCCCATTTACATCTCGAATAGGTGTAGTTGTAATAATTCTTTTTCCATCCACGTCGATATAATGCCCGTTGAACCGATTAATTTCATTAATTAACCGATCAAGTAAATCTGGTGAAATAGATGTAACTGTTTCGCCAAAGACTTGTCCTTCCAACGATGGTTCTATTTTTAACACTAAACCCGGTCCCGACACTTCAGTTAATCCCGCTTGAGCTCTTAAGTTTTCTAATGTGTCATTTAAAGCTTGTGCTGGACTTTCACTTTGAAGGTTTTCATATTTCATGATGGTTTCATCCTCGGAGCGGATATTGGATAACAATTCAGAGTGAAGTTTTTTCTCTTTAGATAACTCTTGACGAATTTCCCAAATATCTCGAGTATCCCGTTGTTCTGGTTGTTGCACTGTATTATATTGAACGGCAATCATGAAACCGACTATTAATAATATAAAAGTAAATCGCATATAAACGCCTTGTTTCATCTTGACCGCTCCTTTCTCAACATTTCGATTTGGCATGGTGATACTTTCAGATAACGTGCTGCGATCAACCTCCAGGTTAATGCCCGTGTGGATTTATTGATTCCTATATAACCTGCAGTCCTAAGCCCATAATTAAAGTGCAGGCATCGTCATCTTCTTATTTGCTTCTATTGTCACAATAATATTGTCATTAAGTAATTGATCTAAGACCCCACCACTTAATTCTAGTGAAGGAATGAGAACTTCAGTGTCTCCTATCGCCTCAATTACAAACGGAGCTGGAAATTGTTTTCCGTCGATTGTAATTACGGGACCATTACATCTTATATACGAATTGGCATGTAAGCGTTGACCATTAATTGAAATCGCTTCTGCACCAGAAATCTTAAGTTCATTCAGCACTTTGAACACATGGCTTTCGTGAACAATATAATCATTCGGGTTTTCAGAAACAGGATCGTACTCAGCGTCTTGCAATTGAACCTTCACGCCTTCCCCAGTTGAGGGAATAACACCTAAAAGTAATCGAAGGTCTTCAGCTTCTTGTATTAGACTATCGTATCTTTCTTCACTGCCTACTAAAGATTGTTCAATTTTTCTAACCTCTTTTTGTCGGGCAACTAATTCATTTGCTAATTCCTTATTCCGTTCTTTTTGTTGAATCAAGTCTTCACGATAGCGTTCTTCTTGTTCAAAATAACCTGTACCACTGGTCATTCCCGTGGATTTTTTTGCACTCGATAAACTATACGAATAGGCAAGAATAAACCCAAGCACTAAACAAACAATGGAAAAAATAATTCGTTTATTGATGATGCTTCGATTGTTATTCTTCTGTTGCTTCTTCATCTTCGGCCTCCTCTTCTAATGGTTGTGGATTATACATATCTGCATATGATTGGAAGAATGAACCAACTTCAAGATCAATTACACCTTTCTCATCTCCATCTATTTGAGCGAGTAAAGCTGGGTAATAATTTATTTTTTTTGCGAAGGATGGAATAATCGCCCTTACTTCATTTCCATCATTCATAAATAAGCGAATACGGTATGGATCAGATTCAGATGGGACAGATTCAATTTGAGAAATCATTGAAAAAATATTTGCATCTAAATCAGCAAGCTCTTTTACCAATCGTAAACGAACCGTTTCATCCTCGAATCCACTAAGCAATGGCGCATCAATTGGTGGGAATTTTTCATTGGTTTTAAAAAGTTTCCCGTTACCTAACACCATTTGGACATCATCTTCCGTTTCCATATATGCAGCTTTTTGCCACTCCTCAATTTGAATATGTACCGAAGTAAGTCCACTTCTTTTTACTTTTACGGATTTAACCCATTCATTAGATTGAATTAACTCTTCAGCAGAACTTGTCCTAATTTCCCACATCGATTGGCCAGTTTCGATGCCACTCTTTTTAATATACGATTCACTAGAAGCTAATGTTGACCCGTCTACATGAATTTTTTGAACCAAGCTATATGGAGATTGAAAGTAGAGGAGACCAAGTAATGTCATAAGGAAAAGGACAAGCAATAACGTGAATTTTCTATTCGTTCTTTTTTTACGGCGATCGCGTAAAGTTGGAATTCTATCTTCAATATCGATTATTTTTTCCACGTTATGCCTCCTCCTCCTTACTTACTTTGATCTTTTGAAAAATGAAGAATAATACCAACTATTAACCATGTGGAAAATAAGGATGTTCCCCCATAACTTATAAAGGGCAAGGTTACACCAGTTACAGGAAATAAACCAATGACCACCCCAATATTAAGGAAAATTTGACTTCCCATCATGCTAATAAAACCTGCAATGACAAGCGAACCCATCGTCGAGGAAGAGAGCACTGCTAGTCTATAACCGGTATAAAGAAACATGAAGAACAAACCGATCAACACAACCGCTCCAATAAACCCCATCTCCTCAACGATGATGGAGAAAATAAAATCATTTTGAGGTTCTGGGAGATATAAAAACTTTTGCCTACTTTGTCCATATCCATGTCCGAATAATCCTGAAGGACCAATTGCAAGTAATGATTGTATGCCTTGGAATCCACTTCCTAATGGATCTTCCCACGGATTGATAAAGGCTTCAATTCGTTTTAAGCGATACGGAGCCGAGATGATTAATCCAACAATCGAGAGAATACCAGAAACGCCAATCACCATAAAAAACTTCATTGGATAACCAGCAATAAATAACAAAGCAAAAGCACCAATGATTAATAAGAAAGCCGATCCGAAGTCTGGTTGAATTAAAATAATACCAGCGGGAGCTAGACAAATTAATAGATGTGATAGTTTCCATTTCATTTTAAGATGTGCTGATTTGGCTAATAAAGTAGATAAATAAGTGATAACAGCTATTTTGACAAATTCAGCTGGTTGAATACTAAAGCCTGCTAGTTGAATCCAACTTCGCGAACCATTTCTCACTACTCCTAAACCAGGAATATAAACAGCAAATAATAAAACTACTGCTAAGGCGTACATCACCTTCCAAAATGTTGGGTGGGAAGTCATTGGGTTTTTATACAAAACCCATGCCGCAAATATACCTAGGAAGCCGTATATGGATTGTTTCCAGAAAAAAGGCATACTATCTTCATAATGCACTTTGCCCCAGTAAGAGCCCGCTGAGTATACAAAACTAAGTCCTATAGCAGTAAGCACTATACTTAATATCAAAAATGTTTTGATAGGTTTGACTTGCAGGATCGGCATCCCTTCGTTTGTCTATTTATTTATTAATCTTTCAAATTAAAAACAGCTGTAATAAAATCGTCACCGCGTAATTCAAAATTCGGATACTGATCCCAGCTTGCACATGCAGGTGAAAGCAAGACTATATCTTGAGGCACAGAAATTTCTGCTGCTAAATGCACCGCTTCTTTCACATCATGAACCATGAATGTTTGAGATACTCCGCATGACTCAGCAAATTCTTTTAATCGCCCACTGGTTTCTCCAAATGATATTAAGGCTTTGACACGATTCATATGAGGTCTTAATTCTTCAAACGAATGCCCTCGGTCTAATCCACCAGCTAATAAAATGACGGGATCTTCAAAAGCAGCAATTGCACTCTTCGTAGCAAGTGTATTGGTAGCTTTTGAATCATTATAAAATTTCCGTTGATTCCAATCACGAACAAATTGAGTGCGGTGCTTAACACCTGTAAAGGACGATAGAACATGTAAGATTGTTTCTTTTGGACAATCTAAAGTTGTAGCAGCAGCAATAGCAGATAATACATTCTCTAAATTATGCTCGCCTGGAAGCGCTATTTGTTTTCGAGAAACATATTCTTCTCCGTGTAAATAAACAAATTCTTCATCCGCACTAATTCCTTCTTCTGTTCTTCCTTTCGTTGAAAAAGGCATCAACTTCGCTTTCGTACGTTTGGCAAATTTGGCTACTTCTTCTTGATCTTGATTATAAATAAATAAATCTGAAGCATCTTGATGCATGGTTACAGCAAATTTCGCTTCGCCATATTCATCAAATGAGCCATGATAATCTAAATGTGCTTCATATAAATTTGTCCAAATTGAGATCTTCGGTTTAAATGCTTCCGTCCCCATAAGCTGAAAACTTGAAAGTTCTGTAACAATAATTTGATCAGGGTTAGCTTCTTCTGCCACTTTACATGCAACTGTTCCAATATTTCCAGCAATCAATGGCTTCAATCCACCTTGGTTTAACATGTGGAATAACAATGTTGTTGTTGTCGTTTTACCATTCGAACCTGTAATTCCTATTAATGGCGCTTCACTAATTCGATAGGCAAGCTCCACTTCCGTCCAAACTGGAATTTTACGTTTAACAGCATCGGCAACAATCGGGTTATGATAGGGAATCCCAGGGTTTTTAACCACTAATTCGAATCCTTCGTCCAATAAATCCTCAGGATGCCTGCCACATATAACGGTTATGCCCTTACTTAAAAGTGCTTGAGCGTCTGGACTTTCTTCAAAAGGTTTCGCATCGTTAACTGTCACAAATGCACCTAACTTATGTAGCAGCTCTGCTGCAGCTACCCCACTTTTCGCTAAACCAAGTACTAATACTTTTTTTGATGTAAATTCGTTTGTCAGTTTCATTTACATCACCTCCAACATAACCGCTACAAATGCTGCTAAGAAAGCAGTAGACCAAAAGACGACTACCACTTTCCATTCAGACCATCCAGATAACTCAAAATGATGGTGTAGTGGACTCATTTTAAAAATTCGTTTTCCAGTCGTTTTAAAACTAATCACTTGTAGAATAACGGACAATGTTTCTGCCACAAATACGATCCCAATCAGTAGCAATAACAATTCTTGTTTTACTAAAATAGAAAGCATCGCTAACGCTCCGCCTAAAGCCAATGAACCTGTATCTCCCATAAATACTTTCGCGGGATTTGCATTGAAAATCAAAAAGCCTAAAAGTGCGCCAGTAACTGCAAATGCAAAAATAGCTAATGATGTTTGGTCATATACAAGCGCTATTACACCAAATGCACTAAAAGCAATAGATGCCGTTCCTGAAACAAGTCCGTCTAGTCCATCAGTTAAATTAATTGCGTTTGAAAAACCAACTAACCAAAAAATCATAAATGCTACATATGCCACTCCTAAATCAATTGACCAATCCGTAAAAGGAATCGCTAAAGAAGTAAAAGCTGGTCCTGGTTTCAATAAGAAGAACGCTGCAATAGCTAAAATGATTTGCCCAATCAGTTTTTGGAGAGAAGTTAAGCCTAGATTACGTTTTAGGACAACTTTGATGAAATCGTCGAGAAAACCAATCACGCCAAATCCAACCAACACTAAAAGTAAGACAATCGTTTGAGTAGTCAACATATTAAAGTACAAAGAAACGCCTAAAGTGGTTAAAACAATTGAAAGTAAGAAGACTAGACCGCCCATTGTCGGTGTGCCTGCTTTTTTCATATGAGATTTAGGACCTTCTTCTCGAATGCTTTGACCGAATTTCATTCTTTTTAAAGCAGGTATAAATAAAGGTGTTAACAGTACTGTTAGTATGAAGCCTACGGCAATTATCATTAATGTTGTGGCGAGTGTCATATGTATTCTCCTTCAAAACCTTTGAAAAGTTTTATGATTTTTATTTTATTCAATGGAATCATAATAGATTTAATTGAAACTCCTCTAATTATGAACACTGAAATTCTTACGTTTTATTCGCGTAAATAAAGATGAATCGTCCCATCAATCGAAAGTTTACTCCCTGCCTCTGGAAGCTGAGATTCAATAATGGACCCTGTTCCATGCCATTCAATTCGGAAAGGTTCATTCAAATCCATAACAACTTCTTTCTTTTCTCCAACGAGTTCAGGGACACGAGCTTCTAAACGATCACCCCATCGATACTCTTTATCAATTTGAATCGTTCGTTTTTCAAAACCGATATAAGGTGCAGAATCTTCGATAATTTGGCCAACAATAGGTGCTGCAATAACCCCACCGAATTGAAGAGAATGTTTCGGATTATCAATTGCTACATAAACAACAATTTCCGGATCGTCTATCGGTGCAAATCCGATGAATGAAACAATATATTCCCCTTCAACATATCGACCATTTACCGCTTTTTGTGCTGTACCCGTTTTTCCGCCGATTCTCATAAAGTCTCGGAATGATTGTCTCCCCGAACCATTTGCAACCACGGATTCAAGAGCTTCTCTAACTTCTTTAGAAGCTTTCTCCGAAATCACTTGTCTAACTATCTTCGGATTATTCTCTAACTCTACTGCTCCTGTTTCTTCGTTGTAAACCCTTTTCACAACATAAGGTTGATAAAGCGTACCTCCATTGACGGCAGCGGAAACCGCTTGCACCTGTTGCAGTGGAGTGACAGAAATCCCTTGACCGAACGAGGTAGTTGCATGCTCAACTGGACCATATGATTCTTTTGAAAACAAGATACCTGTAGATTCTCCTGCAATAGCTGAACCGGTCTTTTGACCAAATCCAAAGTCTCGAATGTATTGTGATAATTTTTCACGTCCAACTCGTGCTCCCAGTTCAATAAAGCCTGGATTGCATGAGTTCTCCACTACTTCTAAAAAGGATTGTTGTTTATGTCCTTCTCTTTTCCAACATCGGAGTCGTGTACCTTCAACAATGCTATAACCTGGATCGTAAAATTGATCATTTTGAAGATCCACTTTACCTTCTTCAAGTGCTGCTGCTAAGGTAATAATTTTAAATGTAGAGCCAGGCTCGAATGTCATCGATACCGGCAAGTTCTGATTATAAACGCTAGGACTCACTTTGTCATATTGTAAAGGATGGAAAGTCGGGAAAGACGAAAGACCTAAAATGGCTCCTGTCTTTGGATTCATAGCAATTGCTAATGCTTGATCCGCCTCGTATTTTATCATAGCCTGAGATAATTCTCTTTCCATGATTTGCTGAACATCTAAGTCAATTGTTAGTTCTAGAGATGAACCCTCTTTTCCTTCTTTCCAATCGTCGTTCACATGCGGTAAGCTATTTCCTTTTGCATCCGTAAATAATCGTAAGTTCGACTTAACTGCTGTCATTTGCTTATCATATTGAAATTCCAATCCAGCTAACCCTTGATGATCATACCCTGTAAATCCTAGTAAGCGTGAAAGTAATTCTCCGTAAGGATAATCACGAACATAGTCTACACCCGTATAAACACCTGGAATTTGAAGGGATTGAATATGTAATGCTTGTTTAACATCTATATTTTTCCCTTCAGGAGCAAGCTTAACTAAGAATTCTCGTTTGTTCATTTTTTCAAATAAAACACTTGATTCGACACCTAAAACGCCACTTAACTGTTTTGCTGCTTTTTCAATTTCATCATTTTGTGCGGGCATAAAATAAATGGTAGGTGCTAATTTACTACCTACAATTAATTCACCATGGCGATCGCGTATATTCCCTCTTGTTTGAGAAAACGGGATTTCACGATCCCAATTCTCTTCCGCTTTTTGTGACAAGAATTGAAACTGAAAGAATTGAACATGAACCAATTTAAGGACCGATAAAATCGCTAAACAAAAAAATAAAATGACCATAGTCCGCATTCTAATTTTTAACCGATAAGGAATTCCTGTTTTCATTTTATCCACACCTTGTTTTTAACAACGTATGACTGAAAAGGAATGCCTATTCAATGATTAATCTTGTGGAAGCTTTTCTTCTTCACTTTCTTCAGGCATTTCTACTTGCACATTTGACTGTTCAGGCGTTTCTAGTTTGATGACGACTGGACCATCTTCAGTGATAACAGTACCTGGAGAGACACTTTGATTTACAACAAAACCATTTCCAACTATTTCAAATGAAATCCCTGTTAAACTTTCGTAAACCATCAGATTACGTTTTGACCAGCTGGTGAAATCCGGAATTACAATTGGACCATCTGTTTTCAAAATAACGACACTACCTTGTAATGCTTCAGTTTCGCCTTTTGGATACTGGTCTTTTATTTCCCCACCATCACCAATGATAATCGTGTTTATTTTTTGATTTGCCAATTTGGCTTGAACGTCTTTCGCATTCTGCCCCATGTAAGAAGAAATTTGAACAGGTGGAGTACTGATTATTTCTTTTGGTTTTATATTCATGTATTTTAAGCCATTTTCCGTAACCGATTTAAAAATCTCAGAAACTGGGATTGACCCAACCTCTGTATCTTTTAATTTAGGTTTTGATACTGCCACATATACCACCAATTGAGGATCATCCGCTGGAGCCATACCAAGGAATGAATACAGATAGTTTTCGTATCCGTATTGGTATCTACCTCGATCATCAGGAATTTCTGCAGTACCCGTTTTGCCTGCTACCGTATAGTCAGATAGTTGGAACCTTTTAGCCGTTCCATTTTCTGATGTAACGGTAGAAGCAAGTAACTCCCTCATTTGTTTAGCCGTTTCAGCTGAAATCGGTTTACCCGCTTCGCTAGGCTTTGAATCATGCATCACTTTATTTGTTGAAGGATTTACAATTTTTTCAATAACATATGGTTTCATCATCACGCCATCGTTCGCAATTGCCGTTTCCGCTTGAATCAATTGCATAGGGGTTACTGTTGAACCTTGACCAAAAGTTGAAACCAAACGGTCAAGTGGCCATGTGTTAATTATCTTCCCGCTAGCTTCGTTAGGAAGATCAATACCAGTCTTTTGGCCAAACCCAAATTTATCAAGATATTCTAGGAAAGCTTTATCTCCCAATCTCTCTAATAAATAAGCCATTGCAACATTAGATGATCGTTGAAAACCCTCTAAATACGTAATACTTCCCCATCCTTTTAAGTTATGGTCACGTATAGTATCACCAAGCAAAGTATATTTACCTGATTGATACCACGCATTTGGATCCCATTTGTTTTCCTCCATTGCTGCTGCAACAGTAAATGTCTTCATGGTAGAACCAGGTTCAATTGTATTTTCAATGGTTTCATTCAGCCAATTCGTCGTTAATCCTTCTCGCGTTTCAGGATCAAAAGATGGTCGTTGACTCATTGCTAATATTTTGCCGGTTTTTGGATCGGCTACCATCGCAACGATTTTTTCAGGAGTATATTGTTCTTGTACTCTACTCATTGCATCTTCTAAAAAGTTTTGAATGGTTTTATCTAAAGTTAAATGGATGTTGTACCCGTTTTCAGCGGGAGTTATCATTTCTTCTGAATTAGGGAGTAAATACCCCCACAAGTCGCTTTCATATTCAATCTTTCCGTCAGTTCCTGTTAATTGTTTGTTATAAATATGTTCTAAGCCCATTTTTCCAACGGTATCAAAAGTTCCATCTTCATTTTCTTCTTTTAGAGCAAAACCAATGAGATGAGAAGCAAATGTTCCATTTGGATAAAAGCGTTTTAAGTCTCGCACAAAAACGATGCCAGGAAGTTTTTGCTGACTGATTTTCGTCATAATTTCATGACTAATGTCTCGACCAGCTTTCCCAAACTCCACTTGATAGGGACCTTCCTTGGAGAGACGTTCGATAATTTTTTCTTTAGATAACGGCAAATGGGCAGCTAATACTTCGGCTGTTTTCTCAATATCATTCACGTGCTTCGGATTTTTAGGATCCGCTGTCGCTTTTGGACTTAATACAGCTACTAATCGATAACTTAGTGTGTCCTCTGCTATTATTTCGCCATTTCGATCAACAATCTTCCCTCTGCTCGCATTAATAATTTGTTCTCGCTCATATTTCGCAGCTGCTTTTGCTGCAAGAGCTTGACCTTCTGCTTCACCAGTGACTTGGATAAAAATCATCCGTGACAACAACATAAAAAAGAGCCCTCCATAAAACAAAAACATTAGAAAGGCTCCCCATTGAAATCGAAATTTCTTTTTCATTGTCCCGTAACAACCTTCACATTTTGCTCGTTCAGTTTCAAGCCAAGTTCTTTCGCCTTTTCCCATACGCGTTCATATGTTGAAAGTTCACTTACTTGAATGGACAAATCAGTATTCTGTTTTTTTGTTTCTTCTATTTGTTGATTGATCGATTGAATTTCTTGAGTTGAAGTGTGGATGCTTGCTTGCGTTTGCAAAATCATTACACTGAACATCGTGATAACTGCTACGAACATAACAAATAATATTTTTTCGCCTTTTGTGAAAATTTTACGTTCTTGTTTTCTCTGGGGTTGGATTGTCGGTTGTGGATTTACGACAGGTTGTTGTATGTATGTTTGTTGATTTCTCGCATGCATTGCCATTTAAACACTTCCCTCATCCTTTATTTTTTCAATAATACGAAGTTTTGCAGATCGCGATCGGTTATTGTGTTCCAATTCTTCTTCACTAGGAAGAATTGGTTTTCTTGTAATTAGTTTAAAATTAGGTTCCATACCTTCAGGAATCACCGGCAGGTTTGGTGGTAAATCTGGATAAGAAGCAGCTTCCTTGAAAATGGTCTTTGTTATACGATCCTCTAACGAATGGAAAGTTATCACACTTACTCTACCACCAGCTCCAAGCATTTCTAAAGCATCTTGTAGCGAATCTTCGGCAGCGCCAAGTTCATCATTAACAGCAATACGAATGGCTTGGAATACACGCTTAGCAGGATGCCCACCTTTTCGTCTTGTTGCTGCAGGAATACCATCTTTTATTAATTCCACCAGTTGGAATGTCGTTTCAATTGGCGCATTATTTCGAGCTTCTTCAATTTTACGAGCAATCTGCTTAGAGAATTTTTCTTCGCCATAGCGGTAAAAAATTCGAACTAAGTCATTGAATTCCCATTCATTTACTATGTGATACGCAGTTAATGTGGCAGTCGTATCCATTCTCATATCAAGTGGAGCGTCGTGATTATAACTAAAACCACGTTCCGGGGTATCTAATTGCGGTGATGAGACGCCAAGGTCATATAAAATTCCATCTACTTTTTCGATACCTAATTCAAGAAGTTTTTCTTTTAGTTCTCTAAAGTTCGCATGTACAAAGGTCACTTTATGGAGATGGTCAGCTAAACGCACTTTAGCATGTTCGATAGCTGTTGTATCTTGATCAAAACAAATCAGTTTGCCTTGTTCATTCAGTTGTTGTACTAAATATTCGCTATGCCCTGCACCACCAAGTGTGCAGTCTACATAGATTCCATCTGGACGAATGTTCAATCCGTCAACAGTTTCTTTAAGCAATACGGTCGTATGGTTGAACAACTTCTCGTCCTCCTTCAATCTTTATTCTAAATATCAAAACCGATCATATTTTCAGCTAAGTCATTAAATGAGTCTTCAGATTCATCAAAATAAGTTGTCCAAGAATCTTTAGCCCATATCTCAATTCGGTTGGAAACACCAAGAACGATACACTCTTTTTCAACATGAGCGTGTGATAGTAAATTACTTGGTATATTAATACGGCCTTGTTTATCAATTTCCACTTCTGTCGCTCCAGAAAAGAAGAATCGTGTAAATGCACGAGCATCTTTTTTGGTAACAGGAAGTGCTTTTAATTTTTCTTCGAGTTTTCGCCATTCATTCATAGGATAGCCGAATAAGCAGTTATCAAGACCTCTTGTTATAACAAAAGTGTCTTCCAGGTGCTCGCGAAATTTTGCAGGTATTATTAGACGGCCTTTCGCATCAACACTATGTTGATATTCTCCCATGAACATGCTAGTCACCCCACTTATTGTCATTAATGTACCACATCCCCCCACTTTCCTCCACTTATTTTTAAAAATTCTTTCAATGAATCAAAAAATGTGTCAATAGTACTTGTTGAGACGGCTGTTTTTCCCTTTATTTCATACAAAAAACCGTCTCATAATAAAAAAGAGACGGTTTAAGACTGATGACCCAAAAATAGTCATTCATATAAACGATCGAAATTTAATTAATGCACTAAATAGAATAAGGTGGATGACTATTTCTTTCGCTTTCCGCGGAAGGAACTGTCATCCACCAAAAATAGTCTTAAAACCATTTATAAAGTAATAATTAATAATGATTGGAATAAATAACATGAAGAAAGCTGATAGTGTTTCTGAATCGCTATCTCTATCTTGATTTGAAAAATGAAAATTCGTTCAAACGGAATTCGTTATATATAAAAGGGAGTGTTCCAAAAGTCATCTTTCACAACTTTTGGGACACTCCCTTTGTATAAATGTAGCATTTACTACCCTAATCTTTACAGTTGTTTTCCACGGGGGAGATTATAACCTTCCTATATGGAAGCATAATTAAGGTTGAGACGTTGCTAAATGATCCTCATTTCAATAACAGTAGCGAACATTTAATCGGTTTTTGTTATTTAACATTTAGCAGATATCGTTGATTGAAGAGCAAGGTGGCGACTCCGGTGGAATCAGCACGAACTGAAGACCCTAGACTGAGCGTATGCGAGGGAAGCGGCTGAAGTCGTGCCCACGGAAAGCGTCCACCTGAAGCGGAAATCAACTTTATTCGGATTTTATCAATAGATTTTATTATAAAATTGACTTAAATATAAATAATAGAATGTTTCCCATTAAATTCAAATGGCATTTCTAATAGTTTTTCAACTAATGACTCTCCCGCTTCGTTCATAAATAGATATGGGCTATAGTTTCGTTCTTGCAATGATTGTTCAGGATAAAGCATTCCTTCTAAATGTTGAAACTTGCGAATCATCGTCTCATGGCGAATTAACGTATCATCTTCAATCTTTTGTTTCAAATAAGTAAATTGTTTTTGATGTTTCTCAAGATTTGTATCGACTATATTTCCAATCGATATTCCACTTGTTTCAATATAAGCCTTAAATTCTTCGTAATGTTTAATTAATGAATTTTGCATTTCGCTAATCATCGCATGTGCTTTATCGTCCTGGATTCCAATGATGAAATCTTCTTTACGGGATAATAGATGTCCATCGAAAGCATTTTCAATTGAAAGTTGAAGATCATCTAAGTATTGTGCAGATTTTCGGTCCACTAATGTAATGGACAACCGTGGTACCATCACTGGTAATTCCATATTAAAATGCTCGAATACCGTTTTAAAGGTCGCCCAATATGCTAATTCCCCAGGTCCACCGACAAATGCTAAGACCGGAAAAAGCATCTCTTGCATAAGTGGTCTTGTCACCACATTATTACTTAATTGTTCAGGTGTTTTTTGGGCGATTTCTAATAATTCTTCTTTTGTTAGTTCAATACTAGCATCTTCATTAATAAATAGATTGTCTTGTCTCTTTAATAAAAAACGCTCGCCATCTTGGACAAAGAATAAGTGTGCATTATCGAAAGCTGCCTGTATAGGTTCACCATAACCCATCTCGTTAAAGAGTTGCTCTTGTTGCACAACTCGTTTTGATATCTCTTGAGATTCTTCAATCATCTTCGTGAAATATGGAGATTCTAGTTTCCTTAAAGGTTCATACGCTGCATCAATTAATAATAATCCTTCATTCGCAAAAAAATCATGCATGAGTTTAGAAAAGAACTCACTGTAAGTGCGACTATTAGCCGCAAAGGATTTCAATTTTAAAAGAAGCTCTTTCGTATGCATTGTTTCACTTGTTTGTTTGAAAACACTTTCAATTAACATATTCACTTTGTCAGGTTCAATTTCTGTTTCAAAAGCCATTTGCTTTCGATTCGGACGATCATTATACGTATGTTTTACTAATCTTCCGTTTGCATGAGTGAAGGTCGAATTGATTTCATCCAAGTCATGATCTTCTCCAGCAATCCAAAATACTGGTATGACTGGATGCTGTAGAGCATCTCGTTGTTGCTTGGCAAGAAGAATGACAGAAATCGCTTTATGTATCGAATATAGTGGACCCGTTAATAACCCTGCTTGTTGACCACCAATTACCACAAATGCATTTTCTTCTAACTCTTTTAAATGTCTTTCTACCTTATCGCTTGAAGGAAGATCCCCCATAAAAGATCGAATAACTTGAGACAACTCTTTTCGCGCTACTGGGTGATTTTGAAGCATTTTAGCACGTTTTTCGTAGGATGCTGTCGATGGCATGTAATGAAACAATGAAGACACGCTCTGATTTTGATTGTAAAAGTCATGCATAAAAGTATTCATATTTGGTTGTTCAATATGTTGCATTTTCATCGTGGTAACTCCTTTTTGTCTATATACAAAATGAGTATATCATTCAAAGAGTTGAGTGGAAAAACATACGACTTGTCCATATGCTAATTCATATAGTTCATCAATTTAACAATGAATCCACTTAATAATACGATGATATAAACGAGGCTCAGCAAAATAAATAAAAATCGCCAAATTTTACGTAACAATGGAAGTAACTCAATTTCTTTTTTGTTTGTCCATTCCTGATAAGTCATAAACATACTAAGGACTAAAGCAATACATAACATATAAATCATTGTCTCTGCGTCAAAAAGCGCTTCAACCGCAATAGGTACTGCAAAAAATAAGACAAATGTTGTCACATCAGCCGCCATTCCAAAAGCACGGGCAGGTTTTATATTACTTTTCAATGCGACAAATAAAACGATAAAAAACACAAGATAAGGAAGAAACAGTGCCACACTAACGATGTTCTGAATGATATTAAGCATAGTGAGCACCACTTTCTTCTTTGCTCTGTACTAGTGTGTACAAAATTTGAAGAGTCGGTAGGCTTTTATTTCGATTGGAAGCGTGCTCGATGAGTGCCCCTGCGATTGCCTCAATCTCCGTTTTGGTTCCATGTTGAATATCTTGTAGCATAGACGATCGATTCTCAGCTGTCTTTTCACATAGCTTTTTCACGTCATCTAACCGAAGATGGCTTTTCATTTCCGGGAATGCTTCCATGACTTCTTCAAAAATCTTTTGAACGAGAGAATAGCTATAAGAGTTTTTAATTAATTCGCCATTAGGTACATTTAATATAGCGGTTAATGGATTAATGCAAGCATTTAAGATTGTTTTTCTAAGTACTAAGGTGTAAGCGTCAGATCCGCAATGAATGGGAAATCTCTCATCATCCGACTGAAAAACCTGGACAGTTGGTTGGTTCGTTTTTCCAAGTGATGCTAGATTTAATACACCAAAACCTTTATGTAAGACAGTCGTAGAATCTTGTTTCATTGCACCATGTTCGATTGTTCCTATGTATGAATGGTGATGTTGTAAGTTTTCAAGCCATTTGATATGTGCCATCCCATTTTGAATAAACACTAATTTCGTTTCTTGAGGTGCTTCATATAGAATAGACGACAGGTGGTCAAGTTGATGAGATTTAACAGCAATAAACCACCAGGCGTCCTTAGGTAACTCATTCACATGAAGTGTCGCTCGAACTGATACATTCACATGTTGAAGATTCGGCATTATTCGTGTGATGCCTTTTTCTCTTAATGCAACTACTTGTTCTTCTTTACGAGCAAGCATATAAATTTCATGTCCCATTTCAGCAAAATAGGAACCTAAAAGTAAACCGATAGAGCCAGCACCTATAACACAAATTTTCAAGAGTTCCTCAACCCCTCTTTTTACTCAATTGGATTTTCCCTAATAGTGCAGAAAAAGGTCCACCAAGACAATGGTAGACCTTTTTCACATATTATCTCTTATACGGTTAGGTAGTACAAGATGAATTTGTTCAAAACGTAAGGAATATGGCCTGTTTATACTGGATATACAGGATGCTTACGTGGTGGTTGAGGAATATCTTTTGTGCTATAAGCTCTATAGCGGTCAGCAAGAACGGAACGTAAATCACTTGGTTTTACGATTTCGTCAATAATCATCTCAGATGCTAACTTGTAGATATTAATCTCTTCCTTATATTCTTGGTGTTTTTCTTGAACAAATTTGATGCGTTCTTTTGGATCTTCAATTGCTTCAATTTTATTCGAATAAACTGCATTAACTGCTGCTTCAGGACCCATTACAGCGATTTGAGCTGTCGGCAAGGCAATACAAACATCCGGTTCAAAAGCTGGACCTGCCATTGCATATAGACCCGCTCCGTAAGCTTTTCGAACGATGACCGATATTTTTGGAACAGTAGCAGAACTCATCGCCATAATTAGTTTTGCACCATGACGAATGATTCCAGCACGTTCCACTTTTGTACCAATCATAAATCCTGGTACGTCCGCTAAGAATAAAAGTGGAATCGAAAAGGCGTCACATAGATTAATGAACTTCGTCGCTTTATCCGCCGAATCGACAAATAATACGCCACCTTTGGCTTTAGGTTGATTAGCAATAATTCCAACTGGTTGCCCTTCGATCCGTGCAAGGCCTGTTATGATTTCTGGTGCAAAAAGTTTCTTCACATCAAAAAATGATCCTTCATCGATTAATTGATCGATTGCTTCGTACATATCAAATGGCGCATTTTGATTTTCAGGAATAATTGCTTCTAACGAACGACCTTCTTTAGATGCGATTGTTTCTACCACTTTTGGTTTCTCTGTGAAATTAGCTGGGAAATAAGCTAAGTAACGACGCGCTTCAGAAATCGCGTCTTCTTCAGATGTTACAAGGACATCCCCACACCCACTGATTGAACAGTGCATGCGAGCCCCACCCATTTCTTCAAGGCTAACTTTCTCCCCAATAACTTTCTCAGCCATACGAGGTGAACCCAAGTACATGGACGCATTTCCTTCAACCATAATTACGATATCGCAAAATGCCGGGATATACGCGCCACCCGCTGCTGAAGGGCCAAATAATAAACAAATTTGTGGTATAAAACCTGATAAACGAACTTGATTGTGGAATATTTTACCTGCCCCACGACGATTAGGAAACATATCAAGTTGATCCGTGATTCGAGCTCCTGCAGAATCTACTAAGTACAACATTGGTACTCGGTTTTTTTCTGCAATTTCTTGAATACGAATGATTTTTTCAACAGTACGAGAACCCCATGATCCAGCTTTAACAGTCGAATCATTTGCCATTACACACACAGTTTGACCATTCACTTTACCCATAGCCGTTACAACACCATCAGCAGGTAAATCATTCGCTTCACAGTTTGCAAAACGACCATCTTCAAGATAGCTACCTTCGTCAAATAATAATGCTAGACGATCACGAACAAATAGTTTGTTTTGTTCCTTCATCTTTTCATGATATTTAGGTTGACCACCTGCAAATATTTTTTCTAACTTTTCTTCTAATTGTTCATTGTATGTTGTGTTCTCAGTCACTTTTGTTGCCCCCTTTGCGTACATGTTCGATATATCCCTATTTTTATTCGAAAGTTACAAGCACGTCGCCTTCATTAACAAAATCGCCGACTTGAGAATTAATTGTCGCTACTTTACCAGCAACCTCAGCTTCAACAGGAATTTCCATTTTCATTGATTCAAGCACCATCACAGTTTGTCCAACTGCCACTTCTTCGCCTTCTTTAACGTTTACTGTAAATACTGTACCTGCCATTGTTGATTGTAATTGTTTCATATTATTTTTCCTCCTTTTGTGATTCTAACCAATTTGGTAGTGCTGACGTCGTATACGTCCCATCCATAAATACCTCTGCATCTAAAAATGTTGTAAACAACGGTATATTTGTTTTTACACCTTCAAGTGTAACAGTTGAAAAGAACTTTCGTGCTTTTTCTATTGCCGAAGAACGAGTTTCACCTTTAATAATAACTTTGGCAATCATTGGATCGTAATAAGGTGTTACCGCATTGCCTTGTTCATATCCTGAGTCAATTCGAACATCTTCAACATTACCCCAATCAAGTGATTGGATTGTTCCAGGTGAAGGGAAGAACGTTTTTGGATCTTCTGCATAGACGCGGAACTCCATGGCATGTCCTGTTGTAAGAATTTCCTGTTGATTCGTAACAGGAAGCATTTCTCCATCGGCTACTTTAAGTTGCCACTCGACTAAATCGAATCCAGTTACTTCTTCTGTAACGGGATGTTCCACTTGTAAACGTGTATTCATTTCTAGGAAATAAAATTGGTTTAGTTCATCTACGATAAATTCGACTGTTCCAGCATTTCGATAATTGACTGCCTTGGCTGCATCAACTGCCGCCTGTAGTAATCTTGCTCTCGCCTCATCCGGGAAATTTGGAGAAGGTGATTCTTCAATTACCTTTTGGTTGCGTCGTTGCACAGAACAATTCCGCTCAAATAGATGCACAATATTTCCATGTGTATCACCGAATATTTGAACTTCAATATGTCGACCGTTTGCGATGTACTTTTCTAAAAATACTTTATCATCACCAAAGTAAGCTTTTGCACGGTTTTTCACAGATTCAAAGTGTTGACTGAGCGCTTGCTCATCTTCACATCGAATCATACCGATTCCTCCGCCACCACTACTTGCTTTAAGCATAATCGGATAACCGATTTCACGTGCGGCTTCAATAGCTTCATCGATTGAATTTACACCATCAGTAGTCCCAGGTACGACTGGTACCGATGCCGCTTCCATTGTTTGTCTTGAACCTATTTTGTCTCCCATTTTATCAATTGTTTCAGGTGTAGGGCCGATAAATAGGATTCCAGCTTCTTCTACTTTTTTTGCGAATGAAGAGTTTTCAGACAGCAGGCCGTATCCTGGATGAATAGCATCTACACCTTCACGAATAGCAAGGTCGATGATATCATCGATTTTCAAATAAGACTGTTGAACTTGACTTGGCCCTATTAGAAAAGCGCTATCTGCTTCTTTAACGAATGGTAAATGCTCATCTGCTTCAGCATAGATGGCCACAGTTTCAATATGTAGTTTCTTACAGGTTTGAATAATGCGACGTGCGATTTCACCTCTATTAGCTATTAACACTTTCTTCATGTGTTTGCCCCCTAGTTGTTTAAACGGTGTTCTCCATCTTTACTAGTCTACTCGAAAAATGAAAACGATTTCAACTATTGAATGAAGAAATATTCTTATTAAACAAAAAAATAGAAAAATTAAAGTTGCTTATCCATCATTCTTTTAACCTTTTATACGTTCGACTATGTCTTCTATAATAGGAAAATCTCAAGCACTTACATGATTGAGATTGTAAGTGAAACCTTTTTAAAATAAAAAAAGGTTCTCCCATTTACTTTCATTGAAGTAAAGGAATCACCTTTTATTTCGACTATTTTTTGTTTTGAAAAGTAGTATACACTTGATCAAATAATTTTCTTAAATGTTCGAATTTATCTACGAGTAATGCATGATCTTCTTGTAAATCCTTATGTGCGCCAAGTAACTCATCATAACTAGTCATGGCTTGTTTTAAATGCGTATGAACCGGGTGCTGATGTTTAAGCTTAGCTTGTTTAAGCGCATGTCCAAATGTGTGTCTTAAAGTCTTGTTCCATCTAAAACCACAGGCTTGTCGAGTCCTACCCAATTTTTTGGCAACAATATCAAATGCATGGATTTGAGTGCCGCCTTTTGTCACAATTTCTAATACAGTGTCTACTAGAATTTTATCATCATTTGTCGTCCATTGATCTTTTCTTTTCATGGTTGTCATACAATCACCTCGCGTTTTTTCTACTATATGCGTGAGGTGAAAGAATAGAAGTTATTTTCCTCTATTTAAAAACTTTTGTACTTGAATATGATGAGCGTCAGCTTCCCAAAGTTCCGAACTTCGAATGACTTCTTCTTGAATTTGATTAAGTAGATTTAGTGATGTCCATTTTCGGTTGACCATTTCTTTATATGCTCGGTTAACAGATGCATCAATTTTACCCATATCTTGAATGAATGTTTGTAAAGCTTCCTCTGAATCACCCTCGTAAAGCTCTGTAGCCCATCCAATTTCTTTTAACCGATTAGCATTATAAGGTTTGGAATCTCCAAGCATACGAAGGGCTTGATCCATTTGAGGCATTTTTTCTAGCAAGTAGGTTCCCCCACCCCATCCACTCGTTATTGCTAGTGACCCTTGAATAAAACCACATTTAGCAGTAGAAGAAACAAGTCTATAATCACAAGCTGTAGCTATTTCACACCCACCACCAACTGCCGCTCCATTTACCAGAGCAATTACAGGAACAGGAAGAGTTGCGACTTTATATAAAATTTGAGCCATTTGGTTTAACATCGGAAAAGCTTCTGCTGCAGTTTTTAATCCGTGAAATACGGAGAGATCTCCTCCCGAGCAGAACGCTTGGGTACCCTCACCAGTAATTACCACGAATTTAATGGTTGAATCGTTATGTACAAGTTCTATTAATTGCTCAAGTCCCTGCATCACCTCATGATTGATGGCATTGCGGATAGCTGGTCGAGTGATCGTAAATCGAGCGATTTGATTGTCGTTTATGATTGAAAAAGCCATTAAAAGACCTCCTTTTTAGAAAAACAAAGCTTGCACCAAAAAGGTGTAAGCTCTGTCTTTTGTTATACTCATATCCAAAAACTAATAATATCAGTGTAAATAGAGAAAAAGACTACCTGAGAGCCATGGTCTCTCTGGTAGCCTTTAATGGAGCAAATACTGTATTATTTGCTCAATACTTCTTTCCCTTTGTAATGACCGCATGATTTACAAATGCGGTGAGCCAATTTCGATTCACCACAGTTTGGGCATGCAACCATACCAGGTACGGATAATTTGAAATGCGTACGACGCTTTCTTTTTACAGTCTTAGAAGTCTTTCTAAACGGTACAGCCATTGGTGGCACCTCCTTACAGATCGTTATTCGTCTGTTTGATCAAAATACTTTGCTAAATCAGCAAGTCTAGGATCCGATTTTTTTGGTTCATTTTCTCTTATCGCAGACAATTCCTCATCTGTTAAATACGTCCAGTCCTTGCCACCAGCATGTGGTTGATGCGAAGCATCTTCCTTAAATACTTGTAACGGAACTTCAACAACGATTAGTTCTTCAAGTACAGGGTCAACGTCAATGACGTCTCCATCTACAAAATGAATATCTTCATCGTTATCCTTGTGAGCATCAGACCAGCTGAATAGTTCAACGGTTTTAATGTCAATTGGGTATTCAACATCTTCCCATGTGCGAGCACATGGCAAAGTCAAGGTGCCTGTCAAATGAAAATGACAAGTCATTTGCGCTGCACCAAATGTGCAGTGCCCTTTAACATGTACGGGTGAAATCTTCCGGATGTCCGGGTTACGTTCCATCACTTTATCCAATTGAACATATTGATCAATTGGCATCCCGTCATGGCGATATTTAGCTAGTTGATGAATTACCCATTTCATACGCTTATCACCTCAAGACAACAAAGTTGATTATATAATGCCTAAAATTAGATGTCAAGATAATTTCTTGTCACACTATTTTTTCCCCCGTATAATCAAGAGTATTGAAGGGGGTTTACACTTTTGCGAGCAACCGGAGTCGTCGTTGAACACAATCCGTTTCATAACGGACATTTATATCATATCAAAGAATCACGCAAGAATACAGGGGCAGATGTTGTTATTGCTGTAATGAGCGGGAATTTCCTTCAAAGAGGTGAACCCGCACTTGTTGATAAATGGAGTCGGACCAAAATGGCACTACAAGGTGGCGTTGACATTGTCATAGAATTGCCATATGTATTCGCTACTGCTCAAGCTAGTGATTTCGCAAAAGGTTCTATTGCCCTTTTAGAAGCTGCTGGATGCACAGATTTCTGTTTTGGTAGCGAACAAGGATCAATTGAGCCCTTTATAAATACCTATGATTTAATAACCTCACAACAAGAGTCTTACCAACAATCCATTAATCAATTCATGAAAACAGGAATGAGTTATCCAAAAGCTTTAAATGAAGCCTATGCACACCTTATTAAAGGATATGATCAACCGTTTGTGGATTTATCTCAACCAAACAATATTCTTGGCTATCATTATATTGAAGCTGCATATCATCTCCAAGCGTCCATTAAACCAGTTACGATACAACGAATTGTCTCAGGCTATCATGATGACGTTCTCCCTGGTCAAAGCATTGCAAGTGCAACAGGTATTCGAAAAGTTATATTTAATGATCAAGGAATTAGTGACTTAACTCCACTTTTACCAAAAGCTTCTTTGCAAAACATTGTAGAATGGCAAACGCACATCGGATCTTTTGGAAGCTGGCAGCATTTCTATCCATACTTAAGATTCCAAATTATCCGTTCATCCATAGAACAACTAGCTTCTTATGCCGAAGTTACAGAAGGCATTGAGTATTTACTTAAGGAAGCAGCTCAAAAATCCAACACTTTTGAAAATTTTATGGAAGTTGTTAAATCTAAACGCTACACATGGACCAGAATCCAACGCATGCTAACCCATATCTATACAGGTTTTACTTGGGATGATTTAAAACAGGCTTCCAGTCCTACTTATCTCCGTCTACTAGGGATGACGGAAATGGGACAACGTTATTTAAATGAACATAAAAAAAATCTTTCATTGCCTCTCGTAAGTCGAGTTGGGGCAGTAAAAGATTCGATGTTATCTCATGATATTAAAGCGACCGATTTGTACACTCTTGGTGTTCAATCCCATGGTTTTAATCAACCAATTGGACGTGACTATCGTCAGCCACCTATAAGATAATTACGCTTTAGGTTCCAATTTCTCTAAATAATCTAATGCATCATCAATTGTTTTCACTGGCACGATTTTCATTTTCGTGCCTATTTCTTTTGCTGCGTCTCGTGCATCTTCATAATTTGAGCGCAATGTTGGATTATTGATAAGAACTTCTTCAGGTAATTCATCATCTGGTGCAAAGAAAACCTCAATCCCTGCAGCATCTGCAGCCACTACTTTCAGATCAATGCCTCCTATACGCCCTACTTCACCTGTACTTTTCATTTCACCGGTACCCGCGATCGCATAGCCTTTTGTCAAATCCTCTTCTTCCAATTGATTCAACAACTCCAGCGTAAACATTAAACCGGCTGATGGACCACCAATATCTTCAGACTTAATTAAAACATTTGGGGTTGTCGTAATAGTCTTATCTTCCATAAAGGTAATCCCTAACCCCGCTCTAGAATCATCGCCTGGGATTGGTTTCAACTTGATATCGACTACTTCAACCTTTTCCTTCCGTTCAATTTCAAGTTGAACGATGTCATTTACATTCTTTTCTTGTAAATACGTAATGACCTTATCTTGACTATTACTTTTCACATCATCAATTCGAAGTATTTTATCTCCGGCTTTTAATAAACCATCTGCGGCTCCGTCCGGAAGCACATTTAAAACAAATACCCCGTTTGTGTTAACTTCATAAGGTTTATCTGCTTTTTGAAAAGCCACTAAAATGGCATTAAATTGAGATTGGGACATCAATTTCAACTGCCGAATGGTGTATTCATCCTCGTCTTCATTCGGATTTCGTACGTGATTGGATGGAAGTATATGTTGATGATTCGCAACCTTTGCCCATGCATAGGTAATGGGAGTGGCTTTTGCTAATGCGATTGTCATAAGACTCATAGATCCTTTGTCATCCGTGTCTCCATCTTGCACCTTCACTAACGGATCCAGAGGATAAGCTCCACCGGGTTTAGATATGTATGCGTCTACTGGGTAAAATGTTGCGCTCAATAAAAATACACAGGCGATAACAAAACCTATGGTGCTTTTCTTTGGCATCTAACGTTGACCTCCATCATGAACATCATTTTTATTCCATATACATAGTGTAGCACGCACAAAAAGTTCTGACAAAACGATTGAAACGGGGAAATATGACATGCTCTATAAAACTAATATATTCATCTGTTGGTCCTTAATGATCTTGTTTATTTTCTTACCTGGAATCGCACACCAAGGAGCTAAGCTTGGGCTAGATGTTTTTATACATAGATTGCTTCCCTATTTACTTCCGTACCTTGTTGTATCACAATGGCTACTCTATGTTTTATATAAACAAAACGCTTGGCAACCGAGTTTTATTAACAATTTAAAAATTTATGGCATAGGTGCTTTTGGTGGATTTCCTACAGGAGCTGCCACTATATCCACTCTCGTAAAAGCTAAAATGCTTAGTTCCAAAACGGCTAGTCATTTAATTGGTATTTGTCATGCACCAAGTCCAATGTTTGTCATGGGTGTTGTAGGAACGCAATTTCTTTCCTCTCCTAAAAAAGGTCTACTCATTCTTGTCTTAATTCACCTTATCAATGCGTTATTTTTACTTTTTTCTCAACGCATTTTCTCCAATCAACCTGCTATGGAAAAAGTGAATTTAAAACAGGTTCAATCTCCATTTAGCGAAGGTGTTCATCAAACGGCATCGATTTTGCTTTTAGTTGCAACGACTGTGGTATTTTTCACTACAGTTAGTACAGTTATTTCAGCAGTCATTAAGTATGTGTTTGGAAATATGTCATCTCAGTTTGTGGTGTTTATTTATTCATTGTTTGAAATGACGGCTGGCTTGGAGATAGCTCACAGAATGTTTGCTTCGGAAGCGTTTTTCTCAATACTAGCAGTGGCGATCTTATCTTTTAACGGCGTGAGTATACATATGCAAGTCATTGTTTTGGCAAAATCAGCTGCACTTTCGCTTAAGCCTTATTTTGTTTACCGCTTTCTTCACTTCATATTACTTACATTGATATGGTTTTTATTTTTTCAATAAAATCTCGAGGAAGATTTTTTGCTATCAATTAACTTCTTGAAGACTGTTGAGCAATATTTCGCTATGCTTCTTGGGGACATCCTCATTTAAAGCAATTGGAGATGAGCTTTCACTTTCAAGTGGCAGTCTTTCACTTTCAAATCGAGATCTTTCACGTTCAATCACGAACCTTTCACTCATTTTCGTATTCTACGCGCGAAAGCCCAGGAGTTTCCAACAACAAAGGCTGCTTTAGCAGCCCCAAATTAATTTGACCCGGTTTCTGTTAAACGAAATAAAATCAATTGGTATATCCTAATTCTTATTATATTCTCTATTTACTGTAATTTTAGTTGTTTGGCATGGAAGCGGCGTAAAACATCTGCTCCTACATCGCTACGCTAGCTTCGTCGCAAAGATGAGGACCAAATTCCTTTGGAGACCTCATCGTTCCTGCGGAATCAGCAAGAACTGAAGACCGAGGGACAAAGACTAAAAACGCCACATCACGTGGCAACGTCTTTGAAACCAACATCCTGTTGGCCTCCGCTGAAAGCGTCCGCTAAAATGGAAATCAACATTTTCCGGTCGTCTGTAGTATGAAGAACAAGCAATTCTATAGTTAAAAAGACAAACTAATACCGTTAAGTCAGGACAAAAAAAGGATAGCGAAATCACTAAGATTTGCTACCCCTTTTCATATGTAATTCAATTTCAAAATTTTATCATAGGAAATCTAATTTCGGACACCAAAGAGTGTTATTTATTTGCTTCATATTTTTCTTTCAAAGCAAGCTCTACTTGTTTAGGAACTAACTCTGATATGTTCCCACCGTATTTAGCAACTTCTTTAACAATGCTAGAACTCAAGAACGAATACTGATTATTGGTCATGATGAAAAATGTTTCAATATTTTCGTCTAGCACTCGGTTCATGGAAGTGATCTGCATTTCGTATTCAAAATCTGAAACGGCTCTCAAGCCTCGAACAATAGCGTGAGCATTCACATTTTTTGCATACTCGACGAGTAATCCCGAGAAAGAATCGACATGTACATTCGGCAAAGATGTTGTAACTTGACGGATTAAATCCATTCTTTCCTCAATTGTAAATAATGGTTTTTTGGACGAGTTATTTAAAACAACGACACGAATTTCATCAAAAACGGATGCGCCTCGTTTAATAATATCTAAATGACCATATGTAACTGGATCAAAACTGCCCGGTACTACTGCGATTTTCTTCATGTAAATCTCCTTCTTCATTCAGCATTCGATAAATTGATATGATCGTACTACCGTAAGTTTCTCTTCGAGAGAGCTTAAATTCATGATAGTGATCGGGTAAGGGAACTGTTTTCTCATGCTCACACATGATTATTGCATCTGGACTAAGCAATCCTTTTTCTGCTAGTATGCCCACTAAATCATACAAATCAGCTTTATGATAAGGAGGATCTAAAAATAATAAATCAATCGTTAATTCACGTTTTTCCATTGCTTTGATCGCTCTTAAAGCATCTACTCTAAAGACCTCAGCTTGTTCTTCTAAATGACATTTCTTTAAGTTTTCATGAATCGTTTGGATAGCCTTTGCATCTTTTTCGATGAAAATACATGAATCGATTCCTCTACTTAAAGCTTCAATCCCTAAACTCCCGCTCCCTGCAAATAAGTCAACCGCAAGTCCACCTTCGAAATATGGACCTATCATATTGAAAATGGATTCCTTCACTTTGTCAGTTGTCGGTCTTGTGTTTGAACCTGGAACAGCTTTTATTGGCAATCCTTTACAAATCCCAGAAATCACTCTCAAGTATGGTTCCTCCTTAGAAAAGGGCTGATGGTGTAATATTGATACGCCCTTCTTCTTTTTGTATATCAACTAAAAACAAACGAATGAGCCACGATTCTTCGATGTAATAAGCACCTGCCAATTCCTCAATTGGTTGTGATAGAACTTCATATCTGCGTTCATTAAACACATAAAAAGGCTCTATCATCGGGAAACGGAAAGATCTAGCTGCATTTTTAATGTAATAGCCATTTTTGCCTTTATCCATCGTGTAGCCAAGTAATGACATCATTGGTTCTACAGAATATAAGACGCGTCCATCATTAAAAATGACCTTCATATTTTTTTGTTCAAGTTCATTAATATAGACTGTCCTTGTATCTTCAAAAAGTAAAGGAAATTGTTTATCTCCTAACTGTTCGTTAAGTTCAAAAAATGATGTTTTTTGATTCAAAGTTTTGGTCAAAACTTCGTCCAATAGTTTTGGCGAAACTGCCTCACTTTTTAGACGCTTTAACTGGTCAATCCACTCTTCAATTTGAGAAGTTGTCATATATGTCATTAACTCATCGTACATCCGTTTACTTTTTTCAGAGCCAATGGTTTGATTGGTTAAAAAAGATGCGATAACCTCAATCGAATGAGTAGTATTAGCGGAAAATGAATAGCTACTTTGTACACTTTTTAAAATAATATCATTTTTTACAGTTGGCACTTCTAACGCGGGAATAAAAACAAACCGATTGGCTTGTAAATCACTTGCTTGATTATTGACAATAACAGCCACGTGCTTTGAATCAGCAAGATTTATGTCTTTTAATGTGTTTTTAGTCTCATCAGTTAAAGGTTGGTCTGCATAAATCGAAAGCTGATGATCTTTAAACACCGCTGGGTAGTCATCTTGTTGCCAATACAAATCAGTAACTCCACCTTTACCGTTAAATAATTTGTAGTCAACAAGTGATAAAGATTCCTTTCCGATGGCAGGTAGCCCAGTTAACCATAGCCCCTTGGATTTTGTGACATCTGTTACATGAACCATCGAATGACTAACCGACCCGCCTGGCAATGTCGCAAAAACACCTTTCCATAACCGTTGTTGAGTAAGTGCGTCGTTAACCGGTATTTCATAAGAAATATGTTGTTCTGCGTTCTCACCCTCTTCAAACGCATGTAAATCATCTGCCAAACGTGTACAACTGTCACCATTTTCGATAAAACATGCCCGATTTTCACTATGTAATGGCCAGGTTATCGTCATTTCGGTTTTAGGTAACTTAGAAAATTTATGTTGGATAAAGAATCGTTGATCTCGGTAGGTTACACTCACTTCTTGGGAATAGGAAAATGCACTTTCCTTTTCATTCAAGCTTGTAGAGTAAACTTGATACTGAAAAAAAAGCATAATGATATTCATGAATAATAATAGAGAAACTAACCCACTCGCTAATTTCATGTGCCAGACCTCCTGCACCGTGGTAAAATGTGATGGAAAGGATGTGCTATTGTGATTCAACGCTTTATAGAACTAGGTGAAGGTTATAGTGATTTATATGAATTATGTGAATTAATGCAAACAAACCAACACCGTTATCATAATGTATGTATTTTATCGACTACAAAAAATAATGTTTTATGTGTAAGTATAGCTTTAATATTAAAACCTTCAGGTGAGAGTAAATTTACGCCCATCTATTTATGTAGAGAAGGAATTACCATCCAAACGAATAAACCGAGTAAACGGTTACAACTAGTTGAAAAAACGGTGCAGGAAATGAACAAAGTCCCACACCGTCTTGAAGTAAAACACTCATCTTATTTTGCTGAACCAGCATTATATCATCAGTATTTAACGGGAATATTAAGGTTGCATCATATCCTACCACCTCTGTCATAGAAGGCTGGCTGTAAGATTATAATCCAGTTTTATAATCGTATTCTTTCGCTTTATCAGGTTTTGAATTTTCATATTCAGTCTTTACAAATGGACGATATGATGGGGTAACGGCTTTAACAAAAGGTAATCGAGAGATTTTGGTAGAAATCGTTTCAATTTGGTCGAGATCGCAATACATTACCACATATTTTAATTTTCTAGATATGAATTGGACATGCCCATATTTTCGAAGCGATTTAGCTTGTTTTAAATGATGCACGTATACAATAAGTCCTTGTCGGTCATTCATGCGATTTCCCTCTTTTCTTATCATAAAGAATAACATATGGGTGAAAAGTATCGCAACCGCTTGTAGCTTACAGTTTTATATTCAATCCGTTATAATAGAAAGAAGCACGTTTTTGAGGAGGAAATAGACATGGGAAAGAAAACAAAGGTAGCAATTGCAATCGCTGCTGCTGGTGCAGCTGCATGGGCAGGCTCTAAGGCCATTTCAAAGCCTCAAAAAAGAGAAGACAAACAAGCTCTTCAATATGATTCACCCATTATTCTTGCCCATAGAGGTGGTTCACTAATCGCTCCTGAAAATACGATGGTTGCTTTTAAAAATGCAGCTGAGTTAGGTGTACATGGATTTGAAATAGATATTCGTCTAACTAAAGATGAAGAAATTATTGTTTTTCACGATGAATATGTTGATCGGACAACTGATGGTGCAGGTCGGGTTGCTGATATGACTTTAGATGAACTTAAACTTTTAGATTTTGGTTATCATTTTTTAAATGAAGAACAAGAATATACGTATCGAGGTCAAGGAGAAAGTGTTACAACATTAAGAGAATTATTTGAGCAATTCCCTCAAATGCTAATTAATATCGATATGAAAGATTCGCCTGAAACATATGAAGGTAGTTTAATCCCTTCTAAGTTATGGAGACTAATTGAAGAAATGGGTGCACAGCATCGGGTTGTCGTAACGAGTTTCTTTGATGAACAAATCGATCGTTTTAATCTATATGCTCAAAATAATGTTGCTCTAGGTGCAGGCGAAAATGAAGTCCGTAAAGCTTACTCAGCCTACACAAGTCAATTTGGACACCTTTATCACCCACGAACAGATGTGATGCAGATTCCGGTTAAATCAGGCGTATTTCCTTTAGACGGAGCTGGATTTATCCATTTCCTTTCAAAATTGAATGTTCCGGTACACTATTGGACAATCAATGATAAAGAAACGATGGAAAGATTACTAGTTGCCGGTGCAAAAGGGATTATAACTGACCGCCCTGACATCGCTGTTCAATTATTAGCTGATAAATCTTAAGAATTTCATGTTAATAGCATTTTAATTCGTAAAGAAAAAGCTTGCACCTTTTTGGGTGCAAGCTTTCAGATTGTTGACAAACGGACACTAATTTATATAGCATAATAAAATTTGAATATATAACTTTTGCACTTTATTGAAAAAGAAGGTGGTCCGCTATTTCTTTCGCTTTCCGCGGACGAAACGCTAGCCTCCTCGACTCATCTGTCTTTGACAGCTGAGTCTGTGGTCTAGCGTGTTTCGTTTTTCCGCAGGAGTCTTCAGAAATAACTGACCACTTTCCAACTACAGTAGATTGGAATGGAGGCGGCGACTCCTGCGGAATCAGCAAGAACTGAAGACCCTGGACTGAGCAACGCGAGGGAAGCGGCTGAAGTCTTGCCCGCGGAAAGCGTCCGCCACAATGTAAATCAACATTTATTTGTCTACAAACTGAAAGCTTGCACCTTTTCAGGTGCAAGCTTTGTTTTCTGCTATGCCGAACATCCGCATGAACCACCAGTTCCGCAACTACCCGTGCTACATGAGCTTTCACTAGCGAAAAAGGGATTGCTAACTGGAACCTTTACAGATTCAGAAACGGTTTTACCTATAAGTAAGCTGACCTCATCTAACAAATCTTGCAATTCGTTTTCAGCTAATTTTAATGTTGCTACACGGTCATTCATATCAAGTTCTCTTTTTTGAACACGAATTGATTTCATAACCGTTGAATAATCTGGATGATACTTCCCGAAGCGTTGAACATCTTCATAATGTTCTTTCAAACGAGTAAAAGAAGTTATTTGTCTTGCTAATAATTCATCAGTATACACGGCAAAATATGCTTCTTTATATCGTGTTGCTTGTTCAGAGGATAAAATCATTTGCGCTAAATCATCAGCATCATCCATGATATTTGCCCATTCAGATGTAATCATCATCGGACATCCCTCCAATCTTTCTATATCATAACAGATAGTTTCCAAAGAGTGAACGAGATGCTTTTTAATTTAAGACTAAATTTACTTTTATTGTTAATAAAATCTCAAATAAACAATACTTCTGAGGCTCATGAATCCTGTGACTCTTCAACCGCCCCCCTCACTGTGGATGGTCAAAACGATACCCTTTCCACGCTAGAAATGTTTAGCGGCATCACAACAGCAACAACACATATTAGAGCTTACTTCAAAGGAGAATTAGAATGAAACAAGAACTAACAAATAGATTTAACAAAATACTAAATGAGGCATCCGATCAAGATTTGCATATACTTGATCAACTAATGGAAGGTCTACAACGTAAACAAAATGAAGAGACCTCCACTTACCTGTCGAGTAGTTTATTACTTGAACGAACAGTTACGGATACGAGTTGTACAGTGACCATACCAATAACTCCATACATTTATAATTCTTTAGGGATACCTCATGGTGGAATTTTAGCAGGAATCATGGATACAGCAATGGGGATATTGGCAAATCAATCATTAACAGAAGGATTTGCTGCTGTGACGACTAATTTATCGATTAATTATTTATCGATCGGCACAGGTGACCAAATTCACGCGACAGCTCAGTATGCACACAAAGGAAAACGCACAATGGTTATTGAAAGTGTTGTGACAGATAATACTGGCAGAAAGTTAGCAATCGCTACCGGCTCTTTCTTTGTCGTTGCGACGAGCTAAAAACTCTTTAACAATTTGTTCATCTGATAGAGGGATGATGTGTGAGCCAATATGTTGGGTAGTTTCATGCCCCTTTCCTGCAATCAAAACAGTATCTAGTTGATTTGCAAGCTGAAGTGCTTTTTCAATCCCTTTTTTTCGATCCAGTTCTACATGTATGGTTGAGAGGCTGGGAAGATCTTTAATGATATCGTGACAAATGTCAATGGGGTTTTCTGAACGAGGATTATCAGATGTGACAATCACCTTATCGGCATACATGCTTGCAATCTTCCCCATTTCTGGCCTTTTCTCATGATCTCTATCCCCACCGCAACCGAAGACCAAAACTAATCGCCCTTTGACAATGTCACGTAATGATTCTAGGACTTGTTGAAGGGCTTCAGGTGTATGTGCGTAATCTATAAATACTTCACAATAATCCCCTTCTACCATTTGCAACCTTCCCATTGGTAACGACAAGTAAGATAAAAATGGTTTCAACTGATTAGCAGAAAATCCAATTTGGTTAAGAGTCATTAGTGCTGCAGTTAAATTGTCTACATTGAATGTACCCGTAAATTGAATAGGGATAATTGTACGATCTCCTTTTAATCTAATCAACATTTGGTTGGACTTCATTTCCACAAGTTCGATTTGCCCCCGATTAAACCAATCCACCGGTTTATTAATTTTCTTTACATGTTCATTCCAATACTCATCATCTTCGTTAGCTACAATCTGTTTACATAAGTTTAATAGTTTTCGCTTCGATTTTCCGTACTCTTCAAATCCAGCATGATCCTCTAAATGATCGTGACCCAAATTCAAAAATACACCTTGGTCAATGGAACAGTGATCAAGACGATGTTGCGCTAACCCCATAGATGAAGCTTCCAAAACAACATGTGTTACATGATTGTTCACACAATAAGCTAAAGTTTGATGCAATTCTATAGCTGACCATGTCGTTAAATTCGAATGAAATTCGTGTATCTCTTTCCCGTTAATAAAGAGGCCAAGTGTTCCAATGACAGCTACTTGAACGCCCTGAGAATCTAATAATTGTCCAATCAAATGACTAACTGTTGTCTTTCCGTTGGTACCGGTAACCGCAATAACATGTAACTTTTCACTAGGGTTTCCATAAAATCTTGCACAGGCATGAGATAGAAATGTTTTTGTATTGGGTACAGTTGCAAAAGCGATGGATGGATTTAGAATATCATCTACTTTTTCCTCTGAAATAATGCAAATTGCACCGTTTTGAATCGCTTCATTTATATAAATTCTGCCTTTATCTTTTTTTCCATTAATCGCAACAAATAGATCCCCTTTTTTTATTTTTCGAGAATCGTCCTTTATTCCGTATATGGGTTGTGCAAAAGACCCTTGAATCCAGGTACACGGCCAGTCTTTTAATAAATCTGCAATAAAGCAGGACATACTTCCCCTCCTACACAATAATTACGCACTTGAATACATTACAGTCAAGATACGTTCAGCGTATGTAAGAAAAAGAAAAAGTGTCACCAATTTGATGAGGAGCTGGATAAATGATTGTTCAAAAATTTGGAGGAATCGCGATGCGAGATGAAAAGTCACGAGCAGCATGCATTCAACATATTAAAGATGCCATTCGTCTTCATAATTCTGTCATAGTCGTCGTATCTGCTATGGGCCGAGCTGGTGAACCCTATTCAACGGATTCTTTGATACATTTAAGCGAAGCTTTTAAAAGCGCTCCTGAAGCGCAGGATCTCGCTGCCAGTTGTGGAGAGTTATTAGCTTCATCTGTTTTAGCAGCGGAGTTAATTAAGGAGCAAATCCCCTGTCAATTAGCTTATGGTATCCATTCGGGATTATTTACAGATGACCATTTTGGAAATGCGGCCATTATTAAAACGTCTACACAATACATTGAAGAATTTTTACAACAAGTCCCATGTGTAATTGTGCCAGGTTTTCAAGGTATAACAACGAATCATCGTTTTACGACTTTAGGTAGAGGCGGTAGTGATTTAACTGCTATTCTAATGGCTGTAAACTTTCGAGTGAAAATGGTTGAGTTTTATAAAGACGTACCTGGTGTAATGACAGATGATCCCAAGTTAAATAAGCATGCTTCGATATTAAAAGAAATTTCATATGCAGAATTAGCTTCTCATTGTATAAAAGGTCATCCTATTTTACAAAAAAAAGCAGTGGATTTAGCGACTACTCACCAAATACCACTGCATATTAGACAATTTGGAAGCTCCGAAGATGGAACCATTGTTCGTTAATGAATTTATACATTATCTTTCATTATCCGCTTTTGGCAATTCGCTTATTTCACGCTCAACAAAATTTTGCGTGTAATATTTGCCAAATGCTCCGGATCCTACGTGTGTGAAATCCTCATTTAATAACATTTCTCTATGATCTGGAGAATTTAACCATCCATGCACTACTTCAATGGGATCAAAGTAAAAAGCAGCGATATTTTCTCCAGCAGTTGTAAATGGTATTTCAGCCTCTTTCAATCGATCCTCTAAATCCCCGTAATTAGGTGATTCATGTGAAAAATAGTTTTGAATAGCCATATCTTCACTATGTTTTCGAGCAACCATGCTCAAAGAAAGATCTGGTTCTACCTGACGAATATCATGTCTTAATCTAAATAGATTAGTTAAATCAAACGTTTGTCGTTCATTTGATTCATCAATTTCTTTTTGCTCAGATGTTGATGGCACACTCGGTGCTAAGTAGTCGCCATTATAACTCATCTCATAAGGTTGATGCAACACTAATGTTTTCGGATCCGTAAAACGAATGGCTTCAATTTCCCTGTCCACTTTATCAACATATACTTGAGCATATAAGCCATCAAACTCAACAAGTATGCGATTCATCACATCTTCTTGTCCTAAAGAAAAGGTATAATTATTATCCTCGATAGCGACAGAAATTTCATTCTGAATAATCGTAAACCGATATACCTCTTCCACTGACTGTTGTATTTGAAAAGGTGCAGCATCTAATTTGTTTCCAGCAATATAAATTTGATTTATGATATCTTTATTGACGCCAACCATCATAAATAAGGATGGAGATTCGTTATAAATCCACCATGAATATCCGAATGCAGACGCTTCAATACGATTGGGACCTCCGAACTGTGAAATAAGCCCAGAAGTATCCTGACCAATTAAGGTAGATAAACCACTCGCTGGTCTTGCAATTGAATTTGTTCCATTTGGAGGCTGCAAGTTAGGTTGTGGAATCGCTTGCCCACTTGAATTTGGGGCTTCTAAAACGTCGTTTTCTTTCACGGATTGGTCTGAATAGAAAAATAAGGTCAACATTATGGCCATTAATATAAGAACTCGAACCAATACCTTCAAATCGAAAACTCCTTTATTCTTGGAGAGATGAGTCTATTATATCAGTGAAAAGTGTTTAGACACAATGTTGTCATTGCAACAAACCGTAATTTCAACTATTATAAAATGGAACGCTTCATAGGTATAATGCATTTAAAGGAGGACGAATCTATGTATTTTGAAAATACTGGTCTTGAAAATACAGCAGCTGATTTAGAATTGCTGGATGAAATCATGTTAAAGCACGGATTGGTTCGTGAAGGTCAATGGGATTACGAACGTGTAACGTATGACAAGAAATATGAAATTAAAGAAGGTACTTTTTATCTTCGTATATTTGGTTTCACACCAGAAGGCGATATTGGATCACATGATGCAATCATCACTTTAATGAAACCAGTTGTAGGAAAGCATTACTATCCACACGGTGTAGAATATGGGGACCAAGAAGTCTTTCCTGCTCACTTAGTGAAATCATGCCAACAAACTTTAGCAGCTGTTAGAACGGATTTAAACGCTTTTGAAATTCGTGCATAATATAAACGCCTGGAAATAAATTTTCCATGGCGTTTTTTTCATCTGTTCAAAGTTCTTTTTCTTGTCTATACTTATAAGAACAGTGGAAAAGAGGTGTATTCATTGCCCAAATGGCTGACAAAAAAGGTTCTCATACTTGCTCTACTAGCTTTACTTGCTATTTTATTTATTACCTTTGTGTTACCCATTTCAATTCCAATTATTCTCGCTCTGATTACGGCATTTCTCTTAGAACCGATCGTTAAGTGGAGCAAATTCAAATTTTCTTGGAAGCGAAAAACAAGTGTCATTACAGTCTTTATTCTTTTTTTATTGGTTATTTCAGGGGTTTTATACTTCACGATTACCCAAATCATTGGTCAAATTATTCAACTTTCCAAAATTGCTCCAGACTACTTCAACACGCTTTCCCTCTCCTGGATGAATGTTCAAAGTAAACTTGTTAGTTTTACACAAGGAATGCCAACTGAAGTGATTGAATCAATTAATCAAGAGTTGAAAACATTTTTCAGTAGTGCTCAAAAAGCGGTTCTTGGAATCATAGACTCAGACAGCATCAGTGGGTTATTAACTGAAATCCCTAATTTTTTAGTGAGTTTTATCGTGTACATAATCACTTTATTCTTATTTATGCTTGATTTAACTGATTTAAAAAAGATGGTGTTTCGTCATTTAACTCCTTCGAGCGCAGAAAAAGTTCGATTTATGACGTCCCGGTTAAACTCCGTCATCTTTGGATTTATGAAAGCTCAGTTTTTAGCTAGTCTATTTATATTAGTAGCTAGTTTCATTGGCTTATTAATTATAGCTCCTGAATACGCACTGGTAATGTCTATCGTTATCTGGATTATCGACATCATTCCAATACTTGGTTCGATCGCTATTGTTGGTCCATGGTCTCTTTATCAATTTATAACTGGCGATATTGCCTTAGGAACAAAGCTCGCAATATTAGCTCTAGTATTATTAATCATACGAAGAGCTGTGGAACCAAAGTTAATGGGTTCTCAAATTGGGTTATCTCCTCTTGCAACTTTAATTGCCATGTTCATAGGTTTACAAATCTTTGGATTCCTAGGGTTAATAATCGGACCATTCGTTGTCATCATTTTCACAACTGCTAAAGAAGCAGGAATCGTGCGGACGAACTTTAAATTATAAGACTTAGTAAAATAAAAGTTTTAAGTAGTATTTTCGGTGATATGACAATCTAAATAAAATGCGTGTCCACCCCCTTAAAATGACCGTCTTACCTGCCCTTGTTCGTGAAGAAGCTAGGTATGTCACGATTAGGGTTGGACACGCATTTTCAATTTAATGTTCATTAATCGCCACTTTTTTTGACTAATCGTTGGTTCTTTCTTCCGAAAGCGTAGCGTCAGTATAATGGAAATCCCTAACTATTAGAACAACCTTTACAACTTCAAACAACCCAGCCATATGATAGAAAAAAACGCCAACGATCGAAATTCATCGTTGGCGTTACTTATTAAAATCCTAATATCGCTTTAATAACTGAGGTTGTTTCTCCACCTTGATAAATGACATAAAGTAACGAATAAACGGCTACTCCTGTGATTGCAGTGAAAAACCAAATAATACTTGTAATGGGTCCTAGTTTACGATGGATTTTCAAGTTGTTCTTATATCCAGTTAGCAAAGTACTAATGCCAAAGACAGCACCCGTTGTTGCTAAGAAAATATGAAAAACTAGAAAGATTGTGTAGTAAATTTTATATTCTTCTGGTCCACCAAATGCTGTGTTTCCAACAAAAATTGTTCGAGAAACATAAATGATAAAGAACAAAATGGCTGAAATTGCTGCGGCAAACATTGTTTTTTTATGAGCTTCTATCTTTTTTTGTTTTATCAATGTCCAGCCAATCGCTACAAGCACCGCACTTAAAACAATAAAGAAAGTACTGATTGTTGGTAATAATGGTAAGTCCATGGCGAATTCTCCTATCATCGATCGAAATTAGTTTTATTACTGATGCGACGCAATTGCTTGTCGATCTTCTAAAGCTTTTTGAGTTATTTCGTCCGCATTATCTTGCTCTGATTTATACCATTGGAAGAAAATCATAGCCAAAAAGACTCCATAAATGACCTCTTGAATAATCTTCATAATGACGCCACCAAGTTGTTGATCCTCAACTACTGGCATATTTGTAAATAACTCAGGTCCTGATAAATTTAAAGTAGATAAAGTTGAAGCCGGTACACATAACTCCATTGCCTTCAACCATGCCTCACCATTTGAATAAGTCGAATACATAGGATTTGTAGCAAAGATAATTAGCGCGCATGCAGGAGTAATTAGAATAGCACTCCCAATGATATAGCCAATTTTCTTCAAGCCATGAACTTGATTTTCGCCTTCTAATTTATTGACAATCGGCCACCATAAAAATAAAGCCGATAAAAATAATATAAACGTCACTAAACTATGCAACCATTCATGTAATTTGATGGTATCCAATACAACAGGTAAATGGTAAACAGAAAAGAATGCACTAAAAACAAGTAATGCCAGAATTGGTTTTGTGAAAAAACGGAACACTGCTTTAAAAACTTTTACAGATAAAAATTTTCTCCACATCCATGGTGGTATTCCCGAAATGAATAATGCTGGTATTAACATCAACAATAAAGCCATTTGAACCATATGGACTGAAAATAAAATATGACCAAGTAAGTCTACTGGTGACCCTTTGACAACATAAAAGAGAATAAGCGCACTAACAAAAGCAATTGCTTCCTTTATCTTTAATGGTTGACTTCCTTCAAAACGGTTTCGCCATTTTATTGTAAAGAGAAAATAGACTCCAATGATCAAGAGTGTAAAAACTAGTAAATAGGGACTCCATAATGCTTGAAATCCGAATATATTTAAAGGCATCATATTGATCGCTCCTTTTTGTCAATACCTCTATTATATGTCTCTACATTAAGAACTTCAATGAACGAACTATGACAATCCTCAAAACAAAAAAAAGAGTGAAGAAAGATTTCTCTTTCCTCACTCTACTTTTTCATCTTACCACCAAACAATTGTTAGGAATGTAAGAACTGTAATCGCTGCTATTAAAGCACCTGAATACAAGAATAATGCAGCTGTTTCATGTCCTTTATGGCTCATATGCATAAAGTAGTAAAGTTGTAAAACCACTTGGATTGCAGCTAGTAGCAAAATGAACGGGATAACTAAGTAAGCCGAAAATCCTGCTAAAACCATTGTAAAAGCGATTAAAGTTAAGAAAATCATAATCGCAAACGTTGTCACTTGACCACGCATCTCATTTGCTGCACGACGACGTGCATATTCAAATTCGATATTAGATTTTACGTGTGTGTGTACATCATGTGCCATCTTAACCAATCACTCCCATCAAGTATACTACCGTAAAGATGAATACCCATACGACGTCAATAAAGTGCCAGTATAAAGATGCAACATAAAACTTAGGTGCATTATAAAGATTAAAACCACGTTTAGAATTACGAAGCATTAATAGTGTAATCCATCCAAGACCAATCAATACATGAAGTCCGTGAGTTCCTACTAAAGTAAAGAACGCCGAACTAAAAGCACTTTGATTGTAAGTAAATCCTAAATGTACATAGTGATAAAACTCGTAAATTTCAAATCCTAGGAAAGCTGCCCCTAAAAGAACGGTAACAACTAACCAAGCTTGCATCGCTTTGAAATTATAGTTTTTCATATGGTACATCGCATAAACACTTGTTAATGATGAAGTTAAAAGTAACATCGTCATGATGAATACTAAAGGTAACTCAAATAATTCTTGAGTTGTAAATTCCATTCCACTTGGACCACGATTTTTAAGTGCTAAATACGTAGCAAATAGACTTGCGAATAAAACAGTTTCACCGCCAAGGAACAACCAGAAACCTAGAAATTTATTTTTACCTTCTAGCGTTGCACTTTCCGGATGGTCAGGCCATGAATGGGGCGTGTACTTAGTATTTAAGTCCATTAGTGTTTACCCCCTTTTTCATTCAATAAATCTTCTTTGTGAATATGGTATCCAAGATCATCTTTCAATGAACGTGTTGCCATTGCTGCAAATGTAATGATTAATCCCAATCCTAAAACTGGAATTGCCCATGGTTGTTCACCATTATACAAGGCACCAAAAGCACCTACGAATAAACCGAATGACATAATGAAAGGAATAATCGAATTGTTTGGCATATGAATATCACCGATTGGTTCAGCATATGTCATTCCTTCTACATTTCCTTCTTGTTTCTCAATCCAGAAAGTATCTAACCCACGTACTAAAGGAATTTGTTTAAAGTTATAGAACGGTACTGGTTGTGGAATCGCCCACTCTAACGTACGTCCGTCACCCCAAGGGTCGCGACCAACTGGTACGTTCTTAGCAATTGTCATAACAATATTCACAACAAGAACAATTACACCAGCCGCCATTAATACAGCACCTGAAGAACTAATTGCATTGAATAGATCCCAACCTTGATCTGCTCCGTAAGTGAATACACGACGTGGCATACCAAGAAGACCTAAGAAATGTTGAATAAAGAAAGTTAAATGGAATCCTAAGAAGAATAACCAGAACGTAATTTTACCCATCGCTTCATTTAACATTGTGTTAAACATTAACGGCCAGTAGTAATGTAATCCTGCTAATAAACCTAATACTACCCCACCAACAATAACGTAGTGGAAATGCGCTACGATGAAGTAAGAATCATGTAGTTGGTAATCTAGAGGTGCTGATGCTTGCATAACACCCGTTACACCACCTGCTACGAACGATGGAATAAATCCAACCGCATATAACATTGGTGTTGTGAATTTGATACTTCCTCCCCACATTGTGAGAAGCCAGTTAAAGATTTTAACCCCGGTTGGAACAGCAATAGCCATCGTTGCTACAGCGAAAATAGCATTAGCAGTTGCACCCATACCTGTTGTAAACATATGGTGAGCCCAAACCATGAATCCTAAGAAACCGATTAACACAGTTGCAAAGACCATCGCTGAGTAACCAAATAGACGTTTACGTGAGAAAGTTGAAAAGATTTCCGAGAAAATACCAAATGCTGGTAGAATCAGAATGTATACTTCAGGGTGACCAAATATCCAGAATAAATGCTCCCAAATAATTGTGTTACCACCCATGGTATGGTCGAAGAAATTAGCTCCAAACATACGGTCAAAAATCATTAAGAATAGACCAACTGTAAGTGGAGGGAATGCGAATAATATTAACGCTGATGCTACAAATGTAGTCCACGTAAATAGCGGCATACGCATATATGTCATACCTGGTGCACGCATGTTAATAATCGTTACAAGGAAGTTAATCCCCGCTATTAACGTACCACCACCCGATATTTGAAGACCTAATGCATAGAAATCTATACCATGGCCAGGTGAAGAAATAGCTAATGATGCATATGAAGTCCATCCTGCATCAGGAGCTCCACCTAAGAACCACGATAAGTTTAAGAAAATTCCTCCAAAGAAGAACATCCAAAAACCTAATGAGTTTAAGAACGGGAAAGCAACGTCACGCGCACCAATTTGCAAAGGAACCGCAGCATTCATGAAACCAAATAATAATGGCATTGCTGCAAGGAAAATCATGGTCGTTCCATGCATGGTGATAATTTCGTTAAATAATCCAGCAGCTACAAAATCGTTATCCGGTTTCATAAGCTGTATACGAATAAGCATAGCCTCAATACCACCAACGATGAAGAAAAATCCGCCGGTAATGAGGTAAAGGATGGCAATTTTCTTATGGTCAACTGTTGTTAAATAGTCCCACAATGTAGCGCCAAAGCCTTTTTTCTGTGCGATTGAACTCACAACTTTAACCTCCTTCAAGTCATTCTGTGAAGATTACTCTTCAACAGATAATCCCATTAAATATTCTGTAAGAGCTGTAAGCTCTTGATCTGTAAGTTTTTTACCGTTTCTACCTGGTAAATCTTCAGGTTGTGGCATTCTGTTACCTGGTTTGTATTCTTGTGGATCTTTAATCCACGCTTTAATATTTTCTTCGTTATGCTCTAGGAAACCAGCAACTCGGTTACGATCACCAAATGTTGCTAAGTTAGGTCCAACGCCACCAGTACTTCCTGCACCAGAAACTGCGTGACAAGAGATACAGCTTTGTTCAAATATTTCTTGACCTTCTTGTGCAACTGCTGATTCAGGAGCTGCTTGTTCAGCTGATGCCTTCATGTCTTCTACCCACGCATTAAAGTCTTCACGTTCTAAAGTTTTCACTTTAAAGTCCATTAAAGCATGTGAAGGTCCACAAAGTTCAGCACATTTCCCATAAAACACACCATCTTCAAGAGAATCTGAAGGATTGTCGAAGTCTAGGAAGAATGTGTTGATACCATCAACGTTAGTATCCAATTTACCACCAGCTGCTGGAATCCAGAATGAGTGTTTTACGTCAGCGGCTTTTAAATTGAAATAAACTTTTTCTCCTGTAGGAACGACTAGTTCTTGCGCAGTAACAATTCCTAAATCAGGATATTCAAATTCCCACCAATAAAGATTCGCTTCAACATTCACAGTCACAGCTGTTTTGTTCCCGTTTTCATCTTTTTTGTCCATACCTTTTGTATCAGCTAATTCATATGTAGCGATGACAGTGGGAACAGTCAAAATTAGTAATAAAATAATCGGAACTGTTGTCCAAATAATTTCAAGTGTGTGATTTCCTTCAACTTGTTTAGGAATGAAATCTTCTCCAAGTTTAGAACGACGGAACTTCATAATTGCAATGATATAAACGATCATAACAACGATGATAACTAAAACCATTATTGCAGTTGATAGAATCATCAAATTTAATTGATCTCTACCGACTTGTCCAGCAGGTGTAAGTGTCGACAAATGCTCATCACCACATCCAGCTAAGAAAATCATTAGAGCTGTCAGCATTGAAAAGAGACGCCACTTTTTGAGCCCTTTCATCATAGCTTAATCAAACCCCTCTTTCGTAGTTGTATTCTTGTGTTTTGGGACTTCGGTTCAGTTCTATTTAAATTCTTTTAGATAAAAGAATTTAAATTTCAACTGAAAATCGAGAAAATGATCATTGATACAAATAGGATCGTCATGTAATTTAACGAGTAAATAAACATGCCATTTGCCCATTTTAAATCATCTTCCGCTTTAAAGCCTTTTATTGCAAGTACGAGCCACCCCACATTTAAAGCAGTAGCTAAAATCAAGAACCATGTTCCGAGCTCCATTAGTAAAAACGGGAGCGGGAACAAGATAAGCACCCATACCAACATCGATTTCTTAGTACGTGCAAAACCCTTTACCACAGGAAGCATTGGAATGCCTGCTGCTCGGTATTCTTCTGTCCGTTTCATTGCTAGAGCGTAAAAATGTGGGGGTTGCCATGCAAACATAATGAGGAATAGCGCTAAAGCTCCCCAACCAAGTGCTGGTTCAACAGCTGCCCAACCAATAACAGGTGGGATGGCTCCTGAGATACTACCAACAATTGTATTGCTTACATGCTTTCTTTTGGACCACATAGTGTACAAAACAACGTAGCTGATTATTCCAGCTAGTCCCCATACACCGGCAGAAACCGATGCCATAAATAACAAAATTTCGCCAACAACCAAAAAGGACAGAGCAATGGCCAAAACGGGTGCTGGTGAGAAACGACCTGTTACAGTTGGTCTAGATTTTGTTCTCGACATAATTGGATCGATATCACGATCAATGAAGTTATTCATAGCGCCAGAACCCGCAATGATCAATGCTGCCCCGAATAATGTATAGAACATGAGATCCAGTTCATTTAAAAAATGACGATTTGAAAATTGAAATGCTAGCCATAAACCCGTAAATGTTGTCACGAGATTAGAGTTAACAATGCCAATTTTAATTAATGCAAGAAAGTCCTTCACAAACGTTGTTGTTTCAGGATCCGCTTCTGCACTTGCAGTTAACGCGCGACCGTTTGACATGAAACTCCTCCTTTCAAAGTTGTAAGCATATTCCGCTACACTTACTATATCGAAAAACTGTAGTTTTTTCTATACGTAAGTTGAAATTAGCTAGAAATGACGAACATTTTTGCCCATCAATTCGACACAACATCTTTATATTAATCCATTTTGGAAAACCATTTGTGAATGGAAAGGGGCTTTTTTATGAACAATTTGTGAAATGACTTCTTTAAAACCTTTTTTTCCGTCATATACGTTGTTTTTTAGCCTATTCTTAGCTATTATCAAACAAGCAGGTGTCTCTTATATGAAGTGTTATATTCATTTAAGATGATCAGTATAGGCAAAGTAGGTGTCACTCATGCAACAAAGTAAATACCTGAAATGGTTTGCTTTTGCTGCAACAATTGGAATGCTTCTTATCTTACTCGGTGGTGCACTCGTCACCAAAACAGATAGTGGTATGGGTTGTGGCAGACATTGGCCGGGATGTAATGGACAATTAATTCCGGACAAAATAACAACCGAAGTATTAATCGAATTCTCTCACCGCCTGGTAACAGGAGCGGTCGGTATATTAATTCTCATTTTATCAGTTTGGTCATGGCGAGCTCTTGGTCATGTGAGAGAAACAAAGTTTTTAGCATTTCTCGCCATGTTTTTCCTTATATTGCAAGCATTAATTGGTGCTGCTCAAGTTAAGTGGGGGCAAGGTGACTTTATTCTCGCACTACATTTTGGAATTTCACTCATTTCTTTTGCTTCAGTTTTATTACTTACCCTTCTCATTTTTGAAGTAGATCGTAAATTTGATACCGATAAATTACGCATTGGTAAAACGCTAAAATGGAATACGATTGGTGTAGCGCTTTATTCATATGTGGTGGTCTATACAGGTGCACTAGTTAGACATACCGATTCTAGTCTCATTTGTTCGGATTGGCCACTTTGTCGAAATGACCAATTTACCTTACCAACCAATATGTATGAATGGGTTCAAATGGGCCATCGAGCTGCTGCTGCATTAATTTTACTTTGGATTGCAGGAATCGCATGGCATGCATTTAAACATTATAAGGATCAAAAAGTGTTGTATTACGGATGGATTATCGCATTTATCATCGTTACACTTCAAGCAACTACTGGAATGCTCGTCGTCTTAACAAAATTAAATCTGTTCATTGCGCTATTACACTCGCTTTTAATATCTCTTTTATTCGGTTTATTATGCTACATGATTTTATTGTTATCTCGGAGCCGTTCAAAAATATCTAAATAAATAGCACAGCAATCACCTCAATAAGGTGATTGCTGTTTTTTGTTATCCTACTATATTTATATCCATAAAAAAGGTCAGATCCGTAAATACTACGGACCTGACTAATTTTAAGCCTTTTCAATTTCAATCAATAAATCACCTGGAGCAATTGACGTGCCCGCTGATACAAAGATTTCCTTAATCACGCCGTCAAATGGTGCTTGAACAGTTGTTTCCATTTTCATGGCTTCCGTAATCAAAAGATGCTCTCCTCTTTTCACTGATGAACCGTTCGATGCAACGACCTTCAACACAGTTCCCGGCATAGTCGCTCCTATGTGATTAGGATTTGAGTTATCCGCTTTTAAGACTTGAGTGCCTGTTGTTTCAACGTTCATGTCTTGAATGATAATTTCGCGGGGCTGACCATTTAATTCAAAATAAATCACGCGATTGCCATCCGCTTGTGGTTGGCTAATAGAAACCATTTTAATAATTAAGGTCTTTCCTTTTTGAATTTCCACTTCAATTTCTTCGCCTAAACGCATTCCGTATAAAAACGTTGGTGTATCTAAAACTGAAACGTCTCCAAACTTCTTCACCACTTCTGCATATTCTTCGTACACTTTAGGATACAAAGCATAAGCTAAAACTTCGTGGCTATCAACCGGACGATTCAATTTATGGAATAATTCATCTCTCAACGCTCTAAAGTCAACAGGTTCAAGAAGTTCACCTGGTCGAACTGTTATAGCTTCCCGATCTTTCAAAATTACCTTTTGTAACTCTTTAGGGAATCCACCATATGGTTGTCCAATATAGCCTTGGAAAAACTCAATAACAGAGTCAGGGAAATCAATACTCTCCCCACGAACTAATACGGATTTTTCATCCAAATCATTTTGCACCATAAATAAAGCCATGTCTCCCACTACTTTAGATGATGGTGTTACTTTGACCACATCTCCAAACATTAAGTTCACACGAGAGTACATATCCTTTACTTCTTCAAATCGATCGCCAAGACCGACTGCTTTAGCCTGTTGCTGTAAATTACTATATTGACCGCCAGGCATTTCATGAACATAAATCTCCGTATGAGGACTCATCATGCCTGATTCAAAATCTTGATAATATTTTCGAACATCTTCCCAATATTGAGACAATTGTTCCAATGATTTTACATCTACCCTTACTTCTCGTTTGCTACCATTTAAAGCATAAGACAAACTGTTAGCACTCGGTTGAGAAGTCAGTCCAGCCATTGTTCCTAAAGCTGTATCTACAATATCAACACCTGCATCGATTGCACGACCGTACATATAAATACCATTACCGCTTGTATCATGTGTATGCAAATGAATTGGTAAGTTCACAGTATCTTTTAATTCTGAAATTAGACGATAAGCAGCTTCTGGTTTTAAAAGACCTGCCATATCTTTAATCGCTAAAATATGTGCACCAGCTGCTTCTAACTCTTTCGCCATTTCTTTATAATAAGCCACCGTATATTTCGCACGGTTATCATCTAAAATATCCCCTGTATAACAAATGGATGCTTCAGCAATTTTACCAGATTGTCGTGTTGCATCAATCGCAACTTCCATTCCTTTAATCCAGTTTAAGCTATCGAAAATACGGAACACATCGATGCCAGCTTCCGCCGATGATTGTATAAATTCTCGGATAACATTGTCAGGATAATTTTTATATCCGACCGCATTTGCTCCTCGAACAAGCATTTGTAAAAGGACATTTGGTATCATCTCACGCATTTTTATTAAACGATCCCAAGGATTTTCTTTCAAGAAACGGTAGGCTACATCAAAAGTTGCCCCACCCCACATTTCAAAAGAAAAGGCATCATGCATACCTACTGCTGATTGTTCAGCAATCTGATACATATCATGAGAGCGAACGCGCGTAGCAAGAAGCGATTGATGAGCATCCCTAAAAGTAGTGTCCGTTATTAGAACCTCATCTTGTTCTTGAATCCATTTAACTAACCCTTCAGCACCACGTTCATTAAGAATTTGTTTCGTACCCGACAAAGGCGTGGTCGGTCTTACAATTTCCGGCTTTCTTGGAAGAGAGAAAACAGGCTTTGAATCCTTCTCAATTCCCGGGAAACCATTGACCGTCACGTTTCCAATATAGTTTAGAAGTTTAGAACCACGGTCTTTACGTGTTGGGAATAAAAACAATTCTGGAGTTGAGTCAATAAAGCTCGTATCGAATTTTCCTGATAAAAAATGATGATGTTTAACTACATTTTCTAAGAAAGGAATATTCGTTTTAATTCCTCGAATTCTAAATTCTTGTAAGTTACGGTCCATTTTAGCCGCAGCTTCTTTAAAAGTCATACCCCAAGTTGATACTTTTACGAGTAAAGAATCATAGTAAGGCGTTATGACAGCACCTTGGAAACCATTCCCGGCATCTAAACGTACACCAAATCCTCCACCTGAACGGTAAACCATTAGTTTCCCTGTATCAGGCATGAATTGGTTTAAAGGATCCTCCGTCGTTACACGAGATTGGATTGCATAACCGAATAACGGAATATCTTGTTGCGCCGGTATACCAACTTCTTCTTCATGCAAAGAACTACCATCTGCAATATGTATTTGCGTATGCACAATATCAATTCCAGTAACCATCTCTGTAATCGTATGCTCAACTTGAATACGCGGATTAACTTCGATGAAATAAAAATCATCTCCAGCTACTAAAAATTCAACGGTTCCTGCATTTATATAGTGAACATTATTCATTAATTGTACGGCAGCATCACAAATGCGATTTCGAAGGTCAGCACTAATCGAGTTAGATGGAGCGATTTCAACCACTTTTTGGTGTCTGCGTTGGATTGAACAATCACGCTCATATAAATGCACTAAATTCCCTTGTTTGTCGCCTAAAATTTGTACTTCAATGTGTTTTGGTTTTTCAACAAATTTTTCTACATACACTTCATCTGAACCAAAAGCAGCTTTCGCTTCAGATTTCGCACGTTCGTATGCTGACTCTAAGTCTTGTTCAGTTGGAACAATACGCATTCCACGTCCACCGCCTCCAAGAGACGCTTTAATCATAAGAGGATAACCATTCTGGTTACCAAATTCACGTGCTTCCTCTACGGATTTAATAGGACCATCACTACCTGGAATAACAGGGATACCTGCTAAAACTGCTTGTGTTCTTGCTTTGACTTTATCTCCAAACATATCTAAATGTTGCGAGGTAGGTCCGATGAAAATGATTCCTTCTTCTTCACAACGTCTAGCAAAATCAACGTTTTCTGATAAAAAACCATAACCTGGATGAATAGCATCTGAACCGCTATCTTTCGCGATTTTTAAAATACCTTCAATGTCAAGGTAGGCGTCAATAGGTTTCTTCCCATCTCCAACTAAATATGACTCATCTGCTTTATAGCGATGAAATGACCCACTATCTTCTCTTGAATAAATCGATACAGTTCTTAATTTGAGTTCTGTACAAGCACGGAAAATTCGAATCGCAATTTCTCCGCGGTTGGCTACTAAAATTTTTTGAATCGTTTTCAATTGAGATGACACCCCTTAGGTTCGAGTTTTTTCGTATTTGACAAACATGGATACATTTAAAAGTATACCCATAGCTAAAGATAACAAAATAACCGACGTACCGCCATAACTGATAAATGGCAACGGAACTCCTGTTAATGGAATAATTCCGAGTAATCCTCCTAAGTTAATAAAAGTTTGGATGCCTATTATACTCCCAAACCCGGCAGCAATCATACGAGCATGAGGATCTTCAGCACGCAAAGCAATGGTTAGTGCACGAAGTACGATAAATCCTAAACCACCTATTACGATTAACACCCCTATTATTCCTAGCTCTTCCGCAATAATTGCCATAATGAAGTCAGTTTGTGGTTCAGGTAAGTAACCTAATTTTTGAACGGATTGTCCTAAACCTAAGCCCTTCCAACCACCTGCTCCAATCGCATAATAGCCATTCACAACTTGATAACCAAAACCTTGTTCATATTCGAAGGGGTTTAAAAATGCTTCAATTCGTCCTAACCGTTTCTCCGTAATGAATTTATCTCTTAGCAAATATAAAATCGGCATGATGACAGCTAGACCACCAACCATTACAGCACTCATTTTAACGAAAGTACGAATTTTCAATCCACTTGCCGCCATAACAGAAATCGCAGTCAGAAATAAAATCATAGCTGAACCCATATCTACTTCAGTTAACACAAATGCGACAGCTAAAACTAACACCGTTACAGGAGGTGCTATTGACTGATTAAAACTATCGATTGGTCCTTTACTAGCTTTGTTTGCAAACACTCCTGCAAAATACAAAACAATGATTATTTTAGCTAATTCAGACGGTTGAAGATTACCAAATCCTAAATTAATCCAACTTTGAGCTCCACCTGCTGAATACCCAATTAAGTGAACCAAAGCGAGTAAAACAAACATCACGACAAGCATTGTAATCATAATTACTTTTTTCCGGTAATGTTTATAGGGAAAAATCGCTGCTAATAAAAAGACAGGAACTGAAATGATTAAGTTCAATATTTGTTTTTTATAAAAATGATCGGACTCGAAATCATATCTTCTTACTGACCAAGCCATGCTGGCACTGTAGATCATGACTAAACCAAAAAGGCATAGGAAGAGATATGTGAAAAATAGAGGATAATCAAAATTTTTGGCATATCTTTTAAAATAGGGAATCATGTATTGGACCTCTTTTTCTTTTATCTAGCAAAAAAACTCAAACACATGGAGAGTTTGAGTTTTAAACTTATTTTTCTGTATATGCTTCATGCAAAACAGATAATTCTTTTTCTAGTGTAGATAGAAGGCGCTTTCCTTCTTCACGTTCAATAAGCCCTAGTTTAACCGCAAAATCGATTTCTTTGGACAAACCATACATTTGCGTATCTAAGACTTCTTCATAAAGCGGACATTGCGGCATCGTCAAATGGTCCATTTGGACCTTAATGAGTTGTGCTATTTTTTCCGCATCAGCTTTCAACAAAAGATATGCTTTTTCCTGATACGATGTTTGTAATTCTGTATCCATGAGGACGCCCCCATTACCTGTTATATTCTTAATAAAGTGTATCTTTCAAATGCGAAAATTGCAAGTGTTGCCTCTACATCTCTATTGCAAAAAACTTAATTCTTTTTAACCTTTGAGGAAAGGGTTATACTAAAATTAGAAATGGCAACTCGCTAGGAGGCAACGACATATGGAAAGAATTATCCCAGTAAAAGGCGAAGTGAATTTTAAAATCACATTAGATCCAGGTGTTTGGATTTTTGATGATCGCCGAATTGATTTAACTACCTTTTTCACTACCGAACATATAGAAACAGATGAGTTAGCGGAATATACGAAAAATATGTCAGCTCATTGGTCAAGAGAGATAATGGAAGGTTCAACAAACCCACCTACTATTCAAACTGAAAAAAAATATGAGAAAACAAAAATGCTCACAGGTACTTTTGGCATCTATTTACATCACTTTTTAAAAAATGCTGAAGTAAAAGAAAATGCAACAAAAGTTGTAATTGAAACAGAAAACGGTGAACACTCATTTTCTTTAGAAGAAGCACAAACACTTATTTTTAAGTTCAGCCAAGATGGAAAACCGTTACATGACGATGGTCCCGCCTACATTTTAAAAGCAGACGGTTCAAATCTTGAAAATCCAATTAAGCAAGTCAATGCAGTACGAGTGGAATAGGAGGACCAATCATGCGAGTAAAATGTGTTATTTGTGAAACCATTAATGATTTACCTGATGATGCACCACAAGCAAAAAAGCTCCGTAACCGCCCTATTCATACGTATATGTGTGACCCTTGTCACGATCGAATTGCTGAAAGAACCAATGCTCGAATTGCTACTGGACATTTCCAGTTTTACAAAAGTTCCCGTCGCATTGAGGAAGATTTCTAAATGTGGAATCGACAGACAATCCTTTTATCTATTTATATCGGTCTAATAAGTGGAATTCTTCTAGGTCTTTTTTTAAAACTAGTCGAAAACATAACAGGTATTTTAGTTTATACGCTTTTATTAAATATTGACTTTATCCCTGGTATTGGGGCTATCAAATGGACTGAACCTATAGAATTTATCTTCCATCTTTTAGTTTCTATCGTAATTGGCTTTGTATTTGTTTTTTTAGCACTAAAACTTCAAATCGGTCAGAATTTCAAGAAATTGTTGGGTCTTAGTTTTTTATTATGCTTACCAACGTTCGCTTTGTTTTTCGTCTTAAGTATATTAGCTATAAAAGATGTTCCAGTTTGGAATGATTGGACTGCATTTAGTTATTGGACAATTGCGCATCTGTTTTATATTTGGCTGATTCCAACGCTCTATATAAAATTATTGCCAAGTCATATTGATCAATAACATATTAATAAAACACAACAAACAAAAAGAGTAGTACTAGCTAAGCGCTAGCACTACTCTTTTTTTCATTATGCAATCGAATTTTATATAAAATCAAAATCATCGCTGCAATAATCAAACCTTCTACAACTGGTAAGAAGAAGGCTAAAAACGTAAGCATTAAACATCCTATTAGCAGAAAAAGATAAATCACAATGTTTTGAGACATTTTTAACTTTTTCGCAAATCCAAGTTTATAAACTAACGCAGATAATAGGAAGATGACAAGATATAAAGCATATCCTGCCATAGTATAGCTTGGAAGCGTCTCATAAATGAGACGCGCAATTGGATACATATTGTCATAAACAAATTGCTTTTCTTCCAAGTACCTCACCCTCTCATCATCAATAATTAACTATTTTCAGCAGTTTTTGCTTTTTTAGTTACACGCTCACGCTCTGATTTATCAAGAACTTTTTTACGTAAACGAATAGATTGAGGTGTGATTTCACAGTACTCATCATCATTTAAGTATTCAAGAGATTCTTCTAATGTCATAATACGTGGCTTTTTACGTGTAGTTGTTGCTTCTTTATTAGCAGAACGAATATTATTAGCTGCTTTCATTTTCGAAACGTTAACTGTTAAGTCATTATCACGAGTATGTTCGCCAATAATCATACCTTCATAAATATCAGTACCAGGCTCAACGAAAATCGTTCCACGATCTTCAATGCCTAAAATACCATATTCAGAAGCTTGACCAGTTGCCATAGCAACTAGAACACCTTTACTACGTCCACCAACACGACCTTTTTGCATAGGTTGGTAGCTATCAAATGTATGGTTAATGATTCCGTATCCACGAGTTAAAGTCATGAAATCAGTTGTATAACCGATTAGTCCACGAGCAGGAACCATGAATACTAAACGAACTTGACCAGTACCGTTATTGATCATGTCGAGCATTTCACCTTTACGCTCACCCATAGATTCAATAATAGATCCAACATGTTCTTCAGGAACATCGATTTGTACACGTTCAACTGGTTCACAACGAACACCGTCAATTTCACGAACGATAACCTCTGGTTTAGAAACTTGAAGTTCAAAACCTTCACGACGCATGTTTTCAATCAAAATTGATAAATGTAATTCACCGCGACCAGAAACGATCCATGCATCCGGAGAGTCAGTTGGATCTACACGTAGTGATACGTCTGTTTCAAGTTGAGATTGTAAACGCTCATCAATTTTACGAGATGTTACCCATTTACCTTCACGACCAGCAAACGGACTGTTGTTTACTAAGAACGTCATTTGAAGAGTTGGCTCATCAATACGTAAGATCGGTAGTGCATCTGGATGTTCAGTTGGACAAACCGTCTCACCAACGTTAATGTCTTCCATTCCAGATACGGCGATTAAATCACCAGCATGAGCTTGTTGAATTTCAACACGTTTTAGACCCATGAAACCAAACATTTTTGTAACACGGAAGTTTTTCACTTTACCGTCTAATTTCATAAGTGATACTTGTTGGCCAACTTCCATTGTTCCGCGGAAAACACGACCAATACCGATACGTCCTACGTAATCGTTGTAATCTAAAAGAGATACTTGGAATTGAAGCGGCTCTTCTTTATTGTCAACTGGTGCTGGAATATGTTCAATGATTGCATCATAGATAACTTTCATGTTTTCTTCTTGGTCATTCACATCAGAAGAAAGACTTGCAGTACCGTTCATACCTGATGCAAAAATTACAGGGAATTCTAATTGATCATCATTTGCTTCAAGTTCGATGAAAAGTTCAAGAACTTCATCAACCACTTCTTCAGGACGTGCAAAGTCACGGTCGATTTTATTAACAACAACGATTGGTTGTAAGTTTTGTTCCAAGGCTTTTTTCAATACAAAACGAGTTTGAGGCATACAACCTTCATATGCATCAACTACAAGAAGAACACCATCTACCATTTTCATAATACGTTCAACTTCTCCACCAAAGTCAGCGTGACCAGGTGTATCCAAAATGTTAATTTTAACATCTTTGTATTGAATCGCAGTGTTCTTAGCTAGGATTGTAATACCACGCTCACGCTCGATATCACCAGAGTCCATCGCGCGCTCGTCCACATGTTCATTTGAACGGAACGTACCTGATTGTTTTAACATTTGGTCAACTAAAGTTGTTTTACCATGGTCAACGTGGGCAATAATTGCAATATTTCTTAAGTCATTACGTAAATTTGTCATCGTTTCACTCCATATTCTTTTTTCGAGTCCATAACTGTGTTATTATAGCACATGTTGTTAACTTTTGTCTGATTTAGTATGATTAAATTTATTATGGTGCTTTGGAGGTACTACTCGTGAAAAAAATTAAATGGGTATTTGTTTTATATTCTCTTGCAGCATTACTGTCGATGTTTGCAATTGGAATTTCGGTTGGATTACGTAGTATACCTGGCATTCTAGTTAGTATTTTAGTATTAATTTTGGTAATGGGATTTGGTTTTAAAACGAAGAAAAAAATGCGTGATCAAGGTATATTGTAATAAAAAAACAAGAAATCGGATATGCCGATTCCTTGTTTTTTTATTTTAATTTTATATAATTTTTCAGAATTTGCTGATGCAAGCTACCTCTTGCAACAAAGAAAGTATCCGTTCCGAGCATCTTTAATGGTTCGCCTCTTAAGTTAGTTGCAACTGCCCCTACTTCAGATGCAATAACCATTCCTCCTGCAACATCCCACGGTGATAACCTCATTGACATATATGCATCAATTCTTCCAGTCGCCACATATGCCAATTCTAGCGCTGCTGAACCATAAGATCTAATACCTCTCACATCACGTACTAATTGAATTAAGCCGTCATTTTCGATATGTCCATTTGGTACGACCCAACTTGCATTCATGCCAATGATTGCTTCTTGAATGCTTGTCTCTTCCAAGAAAGGAATACGTTCATCGTTTAGAAAAGCTCCATGCCCTTTATGTGCACTATACAATTCATCTAATACAACATCATAAATATAGCCAAGAATACCTTCACCATCTTTATAAATACCTAAGGATATAGCAAAGTTCCTCTTTTGATGAATAAAGTTCATTGTTCCATCAATCGGATCGAGCATCCAAACGATTCCTTCTAAATGCTCAAGTTGATTTCCGAAACCTTCTTCCCCTAAAATCAAGTGACTAGGATAGGCAGTGTTTATTTGGCTAATAAAAAACTGTTCGATTTCTTTATCTATGTTTGTAACCAAGTCATTCGCATCCGCTTTCGACTCAATTGAAAGTTCACTGGAAAAGGAGGTTCGAATTCGATTCCCTGCTTCTTTTAACATGTTTTTGGCATCACGATCAAGTTTAATTATATCCACGAATTCTACCGCCTTTCTATCTGTATTTGTATTATAAACAAAAAAAGCACCTGTTGTCAGATTCGACGTTCAGGTGCAATTACGTATAAGTGGCAGTATTCTTTTTACCGTAATGCATGCAATGCCTCCAACTCCTGATGAATCTCAGTCAGACGGTTTTTGCTTTTTAGCATTTCCGCGTCATTTTTCATTTGCATTGCATCGAACAAAGAGGCAAGTTCATAGTCGAGTTCTAACTTCAATCCATCGATTAACTTTTTCTCTACATCTTCTTTGCGAACGATATGGACAACTTGTTTCATGGTCATACACCCCTTTTCTTTTTTATCGGAATATTCAGAATGTTTTATATACTTTATGGTAATAAAATTTTTTTGTCAACTTCAAAAAGCTTACTTACATGATTTTTTCCCATATTTTTATTAAACTAAACGTAGGAATTGCGAAGGAGGAAAATATTTTTGAAAACTGCATGGGAAAACACCGATTTTGAAGTGTTTGAAATAGATGGATTAGAACATCGTATGCAAGGATTAATTGAAAAAGTCCGTCCGAAATTTGAAAGTTTTGGAACGCATTATGCGACTTTTTTTTCAAGTAAAACCGGGGATGAATTTTTCCCACATGTAGCAAAACACGCTCGTCGGTCTGTAAACCCTCCGAAAGATTCATGGGTTGCATTCGCACCTTACAAAAGAGGATACAAAGCCCTCCCCCATTTTCAAATTGGGTTATGGGGATCACATGTCTTTGTAGTTCTAGCAGTTATTTATGAAGTACCAAACAAAGTTGCGATTGCGGAGAAATTATTAAAAAAGAAGAGCCTCATGAAGGAACTACCAGCGGATTTCATTATTTCAGGTGACCATATGTCGCCGAATGCAATTCCGTTAAAAACGGCATACAAAGAAGATTTGGAATCCTTACTTGTTCGATTAAAGGATGTTAAAAAAGCTGAATTTTTAGTTGGACGCCATTTACCTAGAGAAGAAGCAGTGAAAATGTCTGCAGAGGAGTTTGAAGCTTATACCGATGAAACATTCGAGGCTCTGTTGCCTATATATAAGTTGATGACAAATTAATTATTTAGGAAAAAGGAGCGGGATTATTTCCCCGCTCCTTTTATAATGGCTCCAGTTGTTGTTTCCTTCATTTTCTTGATGATCGGATAGCAGACATAACCACTTTCTTTTTCAAATTCTCTAAAGTAGGTTTTCTCTTCTGCCATTGAAGGAACTATGTCCTTGAATCGACGATATTTTTTCATTAGTTCTTCACGTTTAATGCCATTTTCATAGGCATTTTCGATTGCTTCAAAAAATTGTACAACTTCAACGATTTCTGTCGTAGACCAATCTTTTGAAAACGGATAAGAATAACTCATATAATCACCCTTTCTTTATAGCCATTTTAAACGGATGGTTTCAGCTTGGGAAATCATTCGCTTAAATAACTCTTCGACCGTAGGTACATCATCGATTAAACCGGTCACTTGACCAGCCCAACCAAACCCACGGTCACTTTCTCCGTGATAGATATATTGTTTATTAGCCTCTCCACTTATGTACGTTTTTAACGCTTCATATGTTGGTGTTTTAGACTCAATTTCTCGAATGGCGGTTGTCCAAGGGTTAATTAAAGCTCTTGCCGGAGCACCAATAGAACGTTTAATAACTGTGGTACTTGTTTCAGAACCCTCAACCAAAGCATTTTTATAAACTTCTGAAGCATGGACACATTCTTTTGTCGCGATAAATCTAGTCCCCATTTCAATCCCTTCCGCACCAAGTGCATGTGCGGCCATCCAACCTCGACCGTCTCCAATTCCACCAGACGCAATGACTGGAATTTTCACCGCATCAACTACTTTCGGCACTAACACCATAGTTCCTACATCATCGCGACCTAAATGCCCCCCACCTTCTTGTCCCACAACCATGACGGCGTCTGCCCCTAATTCCTCAGCTTTTTGAGCTTGGCGTGTAGCGGCAACTAATACTAATTTTTTAATAGGAGTGTCCTTTAATTGGTCAAATATTGGCGTAGGATTTCCTCCCGTCATCGAAACGACTGGGACATTCTCTTCGATTGCCACTTCTAACATATGAGCAAAAGGTCTACCTTGATCTCCAATGGCAAAATTGACCCCGAACGGACGATCTGTCAGCGTTCTCACTTTTCGAATTTCTTCTCTTAATGCTTCCGGTGATTCTAAACTCATTGCCGTTATTTGACCTAAGCCGCCAGCATTAGAAACTGCTGCAGCTAAGTCCGCATACGCCAAATAAGCAAGACCACCTTGAATAATGGGATATTGAATATGAAGTAAGTCTGTAATTCTAGTTTTCCATTCCAAATTGAAATCCTCCTAAAATTCTTATTGCATGTATTCTTCTTTTATTCACCATTCCTGTTAAAAAGAATAGTAAAACGTCAATCATAATGCTATAATTCACTTGTTTTTCAATTAATAAAAATGGCTGTTTGCTTTTACCCACATGCCATCTTTCAATGTACCATGGATTCTCGAATAATTAGCTTAACAAATCATAATAGGAAAGGTAAGGTGGATGATCAGTTGTCACAACTAGAAACCCCTCTATTCGACGCTTTACTTAAGCACAGAAATAGACATCCCATTCAATTTCATATACCAGGTCACAAAAAAGGAAGCGGAGTTGATCCAGCATTCCGCGAGTTTGTTGGAGATAACGTATTATCAATTGATTTGATCAACATTGCGCCATTAGACGATTTACATTCTCCAAAAGGAGCTATAAAACTTGCACAAGAATTAGCTGCAAAAGCCTTTGGTGCTGATTATACATTCTTTTCTGTACAAGGAACAAGTGGTGCCATTATGACAATGATTTTGAGTGTATGTGGACCTGGAGATAAAATTCTAGTTCCTCGTAACGTTCATAAATCAATTATGTCCGCAATCGTTTTTGCCGGTGCGATTCCTGTTTTTATTCACCCAGAAGTGGATCCAGACCTTGGAATTTCTCACGGGATTTCAGCAGAATCAGTTGAAAAAGCGTTAGAAGCGAACCCTGATGCAAAAGCCGTTCTTGTTATAAATCCTACGTATTTTGGATTTGCTGCAGACTTAAGTCGTATTGTAGAAATATCTCATCAACGAAATATTCCTGTCTTGGTAGATGAAGCTCATGGTGTTCATATTCATTTCCATGAAGACTTGCCTGTGTCAGCAATGGCTGCTGGTGCTGATATGGCTGCAACTTCCGTTCACAAGCTTGGTGGCTCTATGACACAAAGTTCCGTGTTAAACGTACGTGAAGGCCGTGTCTCTGCAAAGCGAGTTCAGTCGATATTATCCATGCTGACGACAACTTCTACTTCTTATCCTATACTCGCTTCACTGGATACAGCAAGAAGACAATTAGCTGTTCACGGTCATGATTTAATCGGTGAAGCTATTCGATTAGCTCAAGACGCTAGACAAAGAATCAATAAAATTCCTCATCTAACTTGTGTGGGAGAGGAAATCTTACGAACTTCAGCAACTTATGACTTCGATCCTACTAAATTGCTTATTAGTGTGAAGAACTTAGGGATCACAGGTCACCAAGCGGAAGAATGGTTACGTGAAAAAGCGAATATCGAAGTAGAGCTATCCGATTTATACAACATATTGTGTATCGTAACGATTGGAGATACTTCAAAAGAATTAAATTTACTTATTAACGCACTTGATCGAATGGCAAAATCTTTAGAAACAGAAGCGGCCGTCGTAGAACCTTTTGTAACGATACCAGATATCCCTAAATTGGCTATGACGCCGCGGGATGCATTCTATGCTACTACAGAAATTGTGCCGTTCTCAGAGGCTGCAGGACGCATTTCAGCTGAATTCATTATGGTCTACCCTCCAGGGATTCCAATTTTTATTCCCGGGGAAATAATTACAGAAGAAAACATTGCTTATATTCACATGAACGTCGAAGCTGGTCTACCTGTTCAAGGTCCAGAAGACGATGAGCTCAAGTTCATTCGAGTTATTAAAGAACATAAAGCTTTTTATTAAATTCAAAAAAAAAATCTTCCGGCCAGTTATTGGCTTGGAAGATTTTTTTGAATTCATTCTGTCGTTACACCTTTTATCGTTGTCGGATCAACCATTTCATAACCTTTTGCACGCAGACCTTCGACGATATCGGTTAATGCAGCCGCAGTCCATAATCGGTCATGCATCAATAGATTTGCTCCATCAGTTAAGAATTCTGTATTCACCATAATATCAGCTAATGCGTTGGCATCTTGATATTTCGATTCCCAATCGTAGCCATATGTCCAATTCATTAATAACATCCCTTGTTCTCTTACAAGAGCCCTACTAAAATCAGTATTAACTCCAAATGGTGCACGGAAAAACTTTGGTCTCTCGCCGATAATAGATTCAATTGAATCACTGACTTGCATAATTTCCGTACGTTGCTCTTCTTCAGACAATTGTTTTAAATTGGCATGTGTTTGTGTGTGATTGCCTATTTCAAATCCCATTTCATGAATTTCCTTTAAAACGGCCTTTTCTTCATCCGTATCTATAAAATGCCCATTAATAAAGAAAATCGCCGGTGCATTTAAGCTTTTTAACGTTTTAGCCATCTCTAAAGATTTCTTATCTGGTGCATCATCTATTGTTAATAAAACTACTTTTGAAGGAGCGTCAGCAATCGGTTTGACTGTCCAGTTCGCTTCATTGAGCTCATATTGAGGTTCCGCATCCTCTTCGATCACTTCTTCTTCAACATCTTCTTCCTTCTCTACAACTTCTTCTTTCTCTTCTTCATTTTCATTTTCTACAAGATCTTCTTGAGGTTGTGAAACTGGTTTCGTCTCTTCTTCGCCACAAGCACTTAGCATTAAAGCCATCGCAGCCAAAGCAATCCATTTTGTGTTTTTCATGTTGTATCACCATTTACCCTTTCCATGATGACATTTTATCATGTCCTGCAAATCCTATGCTAGTATACTTTAGACGCATATAGATATGTATTTGACTCAAGTCCAAAAATTAATAGGTTAGTATATCCGACTTCTTGTCTATTGCACTTAATAGAAAAAAGGTGGTTGACTATTTCTATCGCTTTCCGAGGACGAAACGCTAGCTTCCTCGGCTCAACTGTCGCTGACAGCATGCCTGTGGGGTTTATCGTGTTTCGTTTTTCCGCAGGAGTCTTCAGGAATAATAGCAAACCACTTTTCTATTAAAATAGTTTAAAAAGTCTGGATTACAGAAGTAACTAGAAATGATAACTTCGGATGGACAAAATGATTGTTTAAGTAAGTATCTATTTAATACCTCTCCTATCCCATTCAAATGTGTATAACGTCATATGAGCAAACAAGCATATCATTATATTTATTTTTACAGCGGATGCAGTTGATTGAAATGAGGCGGCGACTCCGAGGGAATAAGCACGAGCTTTAGACCCTGGACTGAGCACCGCGAAGGAAGCGGCTAAAGCCGTGACCCCCGGAACGCGTCAGCAGCAATGGAAATCAACATTTTATATGATTCTACAATCTAACGCATATGAATTTCCTAATCCCGTAAAATTGCTTGCTAATCCCACAATTTTTTCACTTAAACCCGTAAACTTTCAATCTAATCCCACAATTTTTCAGGATAATCCCTTAAAACAACAAACCTAAAATACAAAAAAGCCGCACAGCTCGTCTAGAACTGTGCGGCTTAAAGTATTATTTAGATAAAATATGAATTGGATGTCCCATAACTACTTCAGCAGCTTCCATTGAGATTTCTCCCAATGTCGGATGTGCATGAATCGTCATAGCGATATCTTCAACAGTCATTCCTGCTTCAATTGCTAAACCAAGTTCAGCAATCATGTCTGAAGCACCTTGACCAACGATTTGAGCACCTAACAATAAACCATCAGATTTACGTGAAACTAGTTTCACAAAACCATCTGTTGCATTTAATGCTAAAGCACGACCATTTGCACCGAATGGGAATTTCCCAGCCGTTACTTCAAAGCCTTCTTTTTTAGCTTGCTCTTCGCTTAAGCCAACTGTTGCTAATTCAGGATCTGTGAAACACACTGCAGGGATTGCTAAGTAATCCACTACAGATGTTTGACCAGCGATAACTTCAGCTGCTACTTTACCTTCGTAAGAAGCTTTGTGAGCTAACTGAGGTCCTGAAACAACATCACCAATCGCGAAGATGTTTTCGATGCTTGTGCGAACTTGTTTGTCGACTTCGATCAATCCACGTTCACCCATCTTCACGCCGATTTCTTCAAGGCCCATTTCGTCTGTGTTTGGACGACGACCAACAGTTACTAACACATAATCAGCTTCGACTTTTTGCTCTTCTCCGCCTGCTTCGTAAGTAACCGTTACGCCTGAATCGGTTTCTTCAACGCCTTTTGCTGATGCTTTAAGAACAACGTTGACACCTTTTTTCTTCAAGCCTTTTTTAACGATTTGAGTCATTTGTTTTTCGAATCCAGCTAAAATATCGTCGCCACCTTCGATAATTGTTACTTCAGAACCTAGGTTTGCAAAAGCAGTTCCTAATTCAGTTCCGATATAACCTCCACCGATGACTACTAATTTACCAGGAATCTCTTCAAGAGCCAAAGCGCCTGTTGAACTTAATACACGCTTAGTGAACTTGAACGATGGAATTTCAACTGGACGAGAGCCAGTTGCAATAATCGCATGTTTAAATTTGTACGTCTGAGCAGAGCTTTCATCCATAACACGAACTGTGTTCGCATCTACGAAGTAAGCTTCACCACGTACGATTTCAACTTTGTTCCCTTTTAGTAAGCCTTCTACACCGCCTGTTAATTTCTTAACAACACTGTCTTTGAAAGCTTGTGCTTTAGAGAAGTCAATTTTAACGTCTGTTGCTGTAATACCCATATCATCAGAGTGTTTAGCATGTTCAAAACGGTGACCAACTGAAATCAACGCTTTAGAAGGAATACATCCTACATTTAAACAAACTCCACCTATATGTTCTTTTTCAACAATTATAACTTTTTGTCCTGTTTGTGCTGCGCGGATTGCCGCAACATATCCGCCAGGGCCTGACCCAATGACGAGCGTATCTGTTTCAATCGGGAAATCTCCAACTACCATAGTTTTACGCCTCCATTAATAAAAGTTCTGGATTGCTAAGCAAACGTTTAATGTTATTTAAAGCATGCTGAGCAGTCGCACCGTCGATCATTCGATGATCAAAGCTCAATGATAATGCTAACACAGGAGCTGCTACAATTTCACCATTTTTAATTACTGGTTTTTCAGCAATACGTCCAATACCTAATATAGCAACCTCAGGATGATTGATAACTGGTGTAAACCATTGACCACCTGCTGAACCGATGTTCGTGATTGAACATGAAGCACCTTTCATTTCTGATGGTGATAATTTGCCATCACGTGCTTTTCCAGCAAGTGTATTAATTTCATCTGAAATCGCAAATACAGATTTACGATCCGCATGTTTAATAACTGGAACAAGCAACCCTTTTTCCGTATCAGCTGCAATACCAATGTTAAAGTAATGCTTCTGAATAATTTCTCCTGCCTCATCGTCTAATGAACGGTTAAAGTCAGGGAAATCACGTAATGTACTAACTAAAGCTTTAACTACATAAGGTAAGTACGTCAATTTAACATTTTTCTCAGCTGCTAAATCTTTGAACTTCTTACGATGAGCCACTAGTTCAGTTACATCGACTTCATCCATTAACGTTACGTGTGGAGCTGTATGTTTAGAATGAACCATTGCTTTTGCAATCGCTTTACGAATACCAGACATTTTCTCACGTGTTTCAGGGAATTCGCCTTCAAGGGCAGGTGCAGCAACTTTCGTTTCTTTGCCTGAATTTTCTTCTTGAGCAGTTTCGTTAGTTTCTGTAGACTGTTGTTCTGCTTCAGAAGAAGAGTCAGCTTGTCCGCCATTCATGAACGCTTCTATATCTTCTTTCATCACTCGACCATTTTTTCCTGAACCATTCACCTGAGAAATTTCGACTTCATTATCACGAGCAAACTTACGAACTGATGGCATTGCAATCACACGGCCATTAGGATCTTTCTCCTGTTTTGAAGTTGTTTGTTCAGTTTTAGGAGCAGCTTTTGTTGCTTCCGTTGGTTCTTGTTCTTTTGAATCTTTTTTCGGTTCTTCTTTTGTTTCTTCTTTATCTACATCTTGACCCGCTTCAGCTGTTGCTTGAACTTGAGCTTCAGTTTTTGCGTCTGCTTTTGGCTCATCTTCATGGTCACCTTTAAATTTTAGGTCTTCATAACCAGGAGCATCAATTCGAATTAATGTTTGGCCAACTGTTGCTACCGTTCCTTCTTCAACAAGAACTTCTTCCACTTTACCAGCAACTGGTGATGGAATTTCAACAACCGCTTTGTCATTTTGGACTTCACATAAAATGTCGTCCTCGCCAATGGTATCGCCTGCTTTTACAAACCACTTGACGATTTCACCTTCATGTATGCCTTCACCGATATCCGGTAAACGAAATTCAAATGCCATTTAATTCACCCTTTCTTTTGTGAGTGTTTATTAGAACGTTAAAACTTTTTTAGCTGTAAATACAATATCTTTCGAATTTGGTAACCAAACCGTTTCCGCTTGAGAGAACGGGAAGATTGTATCTGGAGCTGTTACACGTAAAACTGGTGCTTCTAAACTTAAAATAGCACGTTCATTAATTTCAGATACTACGTTTGCAGCAATACCAGCTTGTTTTTGTGCTTCTTGAACCACAATTGCACGACCTGTTTTTTCAACAGAGGCAATAATTGTTTTAATATCTAATGGTTGAACTGTTCTTAAATCGATTACTTCAACAGAGAAACCTTCTTTTTCAAGTTCTTCTGCTGCTTTAAGACTATCGTGAACCATTGCACCGTAAGTGATGATCGATAGGTCTGTTCCTTCACGTTTAATAGCAGCTTCACCTAAAGGAATTGTATACTCTTCTTCCGGAACATCTTCACGGAATGAACGGTATAATTTCATATGCTCAAGGAAAATAACTGGGTCATTATCACGAATAGATGAAATTAATAAACCTTTTGCGTCATATGGTGATGAAGGAATAACTACTTTCAAACCAGGTTGAGCAGCCATTAAACCTTCAAGACTGTCAGCATGCATTTCAGGTGTATGTACACCACCACCAAAAGGTGAACGAATCGTAACAGGTGCATGGTACTTACCACCACTGCGGAATCGCATACGTGCTAATTGTCCACTGATTGAATCCATTACTTCATAAACAAATCCGAAGAATTGAATTTCTGGAACAGGACGGAATCCTTCTAATGAAAGACCAACCGCTAATCCACCAATACCTGATTCTGCTAGAGGTGTATCAAATACGCGGTCTTCCCCAAATTCTTTTTGTAAACCTTCAGTTGCACGGAATACTCCTCCGTTATTACCTACGTCTTCACCGAAGACGAGGACGTTTTCATCATTTTTAAGCTCTGTACGGAGTGCGTCCGTAATTGCTTGAATCATCGTCATTTGTGCCATCGGTTACTTCGACTCCTTCTCTTTGTAAAGTTCGTATTGTTCTTTTAAGTTGAATGGCATTTCATCACCATACATAATTTCCATTAAATCCGTCACTTTTTGTTTTGGAGCAGCATCTGCTGTTTTAATAGCATCTTTAATTTCTTCTTTTGCTTGCTCGATTACTTCGTTTTCTTTTTCTTCATTCCAAAGATTTTTCGCTTCTAAATAAGCACGGAAGCGGACCAATGGATCTTTCTTCTCCCACTCAGAATCCGTCTCAGAAGTACGGTATCTTGTTGGGTCATCTCCAGCCATTGTATGTGGTCCATATCGGTAACATAATGTTTCGATTAACGATGGGCCTTCCCCATTGACTGCACGCTCACGAGCGTCACGAGTTGCCACGTATACAGCAAGTGGATCCATACCATCAACTAAAATACTTGGAATACCAGCGGCAATTCCTTTTTGTGCGATTGTTTTCGCAGCAGTTTGAAGTTCGCGAGGTGTTGAAATCGCATATTGGTTATTTTGCACGATGAAGATTGCAGGAGAACGGAATGCTCCAGCAAAGTTAATTCCTTCATAGAAATCTCCTTGTGAAGAACCACCGTCACCAGTGTACGTTACCGCTACAGATTTTTTACCACGTTTTTGCATTCCTAATGCAACACCAGCAGCTTGAATAATTTGAGCGCCAATGATGATTTGTGGTGGGAATACTTTTACATCTTCAGGGATTTGGTTCCCCATAAAGTGTCCACGTGAAAATAAGAAAGCTTGTGATAATGGTAGACCATGCCAAATCATTTGCGGAACATCACGGTACCCAGGAAGGATAAAGTCTTCTTTTTCAAGAGCATAGTGAGAAGCTAATTGAGAAGCTTCTTGTCCAGCAGTTGGCGCATAGAACCCTAAACGACCTTGACGATTTAGAGAAATTGAGCGTTGGTCTAAAATACGCGTATAAACCATACGTTTCATTAATTCTACTAATTCTTCATCTGATAAATTTGGATCTGCGTCTTTGTTAACAATTTCGCCTTCTTCATTTAAAATCTGGAACATAACAAACTTTTCTTCAATCGCTTGAAGGGTTTCAACTGGTCCCATTTGCTTGGCATTTTTTGCTGCCATATTAACACCTCTCCTTTTAGAACTGTATTAAAAAATCATTAAAAAACAAGTGATACAATATGCATTCTTCCATAGTATACTTAACTTTATTTTCGGGGTCAATCATTGCAAACTCTACATTGTAAACAAATCATTAATTATTCAATTTTCAATTTACAACAAACTGTACCACTCGAAAACATCATCTGTATTATATGACAGTTCGTATTCACAACTCCTTTTATAGCACAGAAAAAACGACCTCCGAAGAGATCGTTTTATTTTTCACTAGAAAGTGTACTATATACATCTGATTTTAATTCATTTATCGCGATCGTGGAGTCATTAAATGTTTGGATTGCTTCTTGAACTTTATCATTTTGACTATTTACTTCCGCAACTTGTTTTTGTAGATCTTCTTGTTTCGTTTCTTCATTCAATAACATTTCATACAAGACAGTCTGTTTCTCAGTTAAAGCTTCGTATTCTTTTGATACTTTATCATGAGCAGCATAGCGATCGTCCAAAGCTTTATCTAATTCTTTAATAGAAGTTTTTGACTTATCGTCTTTCACGTCGCTTGCCACATCTTCAATAGCAGAAACTTTTTCTTCAGCATTCTTCATGGATTGCTTTTCTTCTTCTAACAAAGCCAAGCGCTGTTCAACAGAATCGTTTAACTCTGATACAAATGTTTTCACTTTTTCAGTATCTTCTTGCGTTAAAGCCATCACTTCATTAAAAGTTTGTTGTTCTTTTTTCTCTAAAGAAGCTAATTCTTTTTGTGCCTCGCGATATCCTTTTTCTTCTTCATAAATAGTAGATAATGCTTCTGATAATTGTTCGTGAGCAGATGCCCCAAATGTACAGCCTGATAACACAATTGTCGAACTTAGTACTAACCCAAATAATCCTTTTTTCATATCTCTACCTCCTAAACCTTTTTATACTATAGACGTTCACGTTCAAAAATTCAACTGACCAAAAGTCGTCCTTTTTATTTCCACTTTAGGGTTCCTTCGGTATACTTGATATAGAATTTGTATTGTAGAAAGGAAGACCATCATGTTTTTAATGAAAGATATCGTTCGTGAAGGACATCCTTCACTTCGTATAAAAGCTGAAGAAGTAAATTTGCCACTGAATGAAGAGGATGCAAAATTAGCAAAAGATTTATTAGATTATGTCATCAACAGTCAAGATGACGAAATGATTGAAAGGTATGATTTGCGTCCAGGCATCGGAATTGCTGCACCGCAAGTTAACCAATCGAAAAGGATGTTTGCACTTCATATCGAAAGTGAAGAAGATCCAATTACCTTCGTTGCCATTAACCCTAAAATTGTTAGTCATTCAGTAGAACAAACATATTTAACTACTGGAGAGGGATGTTTAAGTGTAGATCGCGTAATCGAAGGTTATGTACCAAGATACGCGCGCATCACTGTAAAAGGATTTTATCCTGATGGAAGTCCATTTAAAATGCGTCTAAAAGGATTACCTGCAATTGCATTCCAACATGAATTGGATCATTTAAATGGAATCATGTTCTATGATCGCATCAATCCAACCGACCCTTTTGCAGAAATTCCAAATTCGACCCCGTTTGAGCGCAATACGAAAGAAGATTAATAGGAAAAACCAACAATATCGATTTCAGATATTGTTGGTTTTTTCTATGTCTTTATTCAATGAGTTTTAAATACCGCATTGCATCAGCTAATCCATCTTCATCTACATGTCCCGTTACGTATTTTGCCCTTTTAAGAGCTTCTTCATGACCATTTCCCATGGCAACACTGAATCCCACAGCTTCTAACATCTCAATATCATTTAGCCCATCACCAAAAGCGATGGTTTCCGCTAATACTAGTCCAAATTTTTCAATTAACATCTGGATGGCTTTGGCTTTGGAAGCACCTTTCGGCAATATGTCTACTGACACGCGATGCCATCTCACAAACTTAAATTCTGGAAACTCTTGATGATACTTACCTTCTTCATCCTCTAAACAAAAAACTAATGCTTGATAAATTTGTTCATTCTTATGAAAATGCTCTTCATGTTGTGGATGAGGAAACTTTAGACTTTGTATACTTTCCTCCACATGAGGATGATACGGTAATGAAGAAATCATTTTTTCTGCATTCATGTACACGAGTGGGTGATTATTAGTTTGAGCAAATTTTGTTACTTGATTAAGAGCTTCAGCGTTTAACGCTTCTTGATGAACGATTTCATTTCTATATACAATATATTGACCATTGAAACAAATATACGAATCAATTTGTAACTCTTCTAAAACGGCTTTAATCATAAATGGCGCTCTACCTGTTGCAATGATAATTTCATGTCCATTCTCACGAGCTTCTAATACAGCTTTCTTAGCACTTTCAGGTAATTTTTTGTCTGTATTATATAGAGTTCCATCAATATCAAAGAAACATATTTTCTTCATTTTTATTAATCTTCCTTTCGAATGAATATTCTGGCAATTCGTCGGACATCCTTTACAATACTTGCAATTAATCGTATAATGAGGTATGAGGAGTGATTTGCCATGTTAAAGCGTCTAAAAAAGAAATTATTAAGACGGCTGGGCGGCATACTCGGTAAAAAGACGATTGCTTAATTTTATGCCCTACTATTTATAGTAGGGCTTTTCTTTATTTTAAAAGAGCAACATGATAATATAAAGAGAATGATTTTATTTTGAACGTGAAAAAGGAGAGCGAAACATGATCTACAAAGTTTATTATCAAGAAAATGTGCTTGAAGTGCCAGTTCGCGAAAACACACAAAGCCTTTATATGGAAGCAGATTCAGAGCGAGCAGTTCGCTATGCGCTTAAAGATCGCAAGTATAACATTGAATTTGTTCAGTTACTTGAAGGGAACCATTTAGAGTACGAACAAGCTGCAGCAAACTTTAACGTGGAGAAAGTATAACTACATGAAATTTGTAAAGAATGATCAAGCGGCTGTTTTCGCACTCGGCGGACTGAGCGAAATCGGTAAAAACACTTATGGTGTGCAATTTCAAGATGAAATAATTTTAATTGATGCAGGTATTAAATTCCCTGAAGATGATTTACTTGGAATTGACTATGTCATTCCAGATTACACGTACCTTGTGAAAAATGTAGACAAGATTAAAGGTTTGTTTATTACACACGGTCACGAAGATCATATCGGTGGTATTCCTTATTTGCTGAAACAATTAAATGTTCCTGTTTACGGTGGCAAACTAGCTTTAGGCTTGTTGCGCAACAAACTCGAGGAACATGGTCTACTTCGTACGACGAAAATGCATGTCATTACTGAAGACGAAGTGATTAAATTCCGTAAAACTTCTGTGAGTTTCTTTAGAACAACTCATAGTATTCCAGATGCATATGGAGTTGTTGTAAAAACTCCTCCGGGCAATATCGTTCACACAGGAGATTTCAAATTCGACTTTACACCTGTTGGTGAACCAGCAAACTTAACGAAAATGGCTGAAATCGGAAAAGATGGCGTCCTTTGTTTACTTTCTGACAGTACAAATGCTGAAGTGCCAAACTTCACAATGTCAGAGCGAAAAGTTGGCGAAAGCTTATCTGAAATTTTCCGTAAAGTAGATGGACGTATTATTTTCGCTACATTCTCATCAAATATTTACCGAGTTCAACAAGTTGTTGAGTCAGCAATCGAGCATGGCCGTAAAATTGCTGTATTTGGTCGAAGCATGGACAATGCGATTAATATTGGTCGAGAACTAGGCTACATAAATGCTCCAAACGAAACGTTTGTTGATACACAAACATTGAATCGTTTACCTGCAAATGAAGTCATGATTTTATGTACAGGTAGCCAAGGTGAACCAATGGCTGCGTTATCTCGTATCGCTAATGGAACACATCGTCAAATTCAAATCCAACCTGCTGATACGGTCATCTTCTCATCTTCCCCTATTCCAGGGAATCGTAGCAGCGTAAATCGTACAATTAATCTATTAACTCGAGCTGGTGCAGACGTTATTCATGGTCCATTAAGCAATATTCATACATCTGGACATGGTTCTCAAGAAGAACAAAAACTAATGCTTCGTTTAATGAAACCTAAATTCTTCATGCCAATTCACGGTGAGTATCGTATGCTAAAAATTCATACAGAACTTGCAATTGATTGTGACGTGAAACCTGAAAATACATTTATCATGGAAAACGGAGACGTATTAGCACTTAGCCAAAATGAAGCTGCTGTTGCGGGTCGAATTCCATCAGGTGATGTATACATTGATGGTAGCGGAATTGGGGATATCGGCAATATCGTCTTAAGAGATCGTCGAATTCTTTCGGAAGAAGGACTAGTCATTGTTGTCATTAGTACCGATCAAGAACGACAAAAAATCGTTTCTGGACCAGACATTATCTCAAGAGGTTTTGTTTATATGAGAGAATCTGGTGCCATGATTAATGAAGCACAACATATGCTAAATCGTCATTTACAAAAAACAATTCAATCAAAGGCAACTCCTTGGTCTGAATTGAAAAATGAGATTACGGATGTACTCGGTCCTTACTTATATGAAAAAACAAAACGCCGTCCAATGATTCTACCAGTCATAATGGAAGTGTAAATCAAACTTAAAAACCACAGCTTACACCTAATCTGGTGTTGGCTGTGGTTTTTTGATTGATGATAAATAAAGATGATGACTACGAAGCTGGTCGGCTTTTCTTTCGCTTTCCGCTATCAAAAAAGAGAGAGCACGTGGCTCTCCCCTCATTTAATGCATTGCTTTCTTTTCAAAACGGATAATATCTGAATCGGCACCAATAACAATTAAAATATCATTCAAAAGAATCTCTTCAGTTGCTTGCGGTGACACTAATATTTCAGTTCCTCGCTTAATTGCCACGATATTAATCCCATAATTAGCACGGATATCAAGATCAATTAAAGTTGAGCCAGCCAGAAATTCATTTGCGATAATCTCCATAATGGAATGCTCATCTGATAATTCCAGGTAATCTAATACATTATTCGAGATCATATGATTGGCGATTCGAATACCCATATCACGTTCAGGATGTACAACTTGATCGGCACCTATTTTACGTAAAACTTTTTCGTGGTAATCATTTTGAGCTTTTACAGTTATTTTATTTACACCAATTTCTTTCAACATTAAAGTGGTTAAAATACTGGATTGAATGTCTTCCCCAATCGCCACAATTACATGTTCAAAATTGCGGATACCTAGTGATTTTAAAACTGATTCATCCGTTGTATCCGCTACAATTGCTTGAGTCGCAATCGACGCAAACTCATCTACTCGATCTGAAAACTTATCAATTGCCATAACATCTGCGCCTTGTTCAATAAGTTCTCTTACGATGCTCCCACCAAATCGACCGAGGCCAATTACTACGAATTCTTTTTTCATCTTTCAACCTCCGTACTTAACGAATGAGCATAGTGTACCACAACTATTTCAAGCACTCAAACTCAATTTACATCTGTTGAAAATTGAGACATCACTAATTGATGATAATGACCTTTTTCCGTCATAAGGGAATCATGATTGCCTGATTCTAATACTTTACCATGTTCTAACACAATGATTTGATCTGCTTCACGAATCGTAGATAATCTGTGAGCGATCATAATCGCTGTACGATTTTTCAGCAATGTTCGTAAAGCTTCTTGAATTTGCAGTTCAGTTTCAGTATCGATTGAAGCGGTTGCTTCATCTAAAATAATGATACGTGGATCTGCCAATAAAGCACGTGCAAATGAAAGCAATTGACGTTCCCCAACAGATAGAATGTTCCCGCGCTCTTCAACTTCCGTTTCGTAACCGTTCGACAATCGCTCGATGAATCGATTAGCACCAACAGCCTCTGCTGCTTTAATTACTTCTTCATCAGAAGCATGTGGATTTCCAAAGCGAATGTTTTCCATGATCGTACCAGAAAAAATGAATGTCTCTTGTAAGACAATACTAATTTGTTCTCTGAGTGAACTTAATGATAGGTCACGAATATCTGTGCCATCCATCTTAACCACACCACTAATTGGATCATAGAATCGTGCGACCAAGTTCGCAATCGTTGTTTTACCTGAACCAGTGTGACCTACTAATGCAACGGTCTCCCCAGCTTTCATGTCGATTGAAATTCCTTTAAGAGCTAATCTGTCTGATTCGTATCCAAATTCAACTTTTTCAAATTCGATACGTCCTTTAATTTGTTTGACCGAAATCGCATTTTCTTTTTCATGAACCAAGGGCTGTTCGTCTAAGAATTCAAAAATTCTTTCTGAAGAAGCCATCCCCATTAATAATTGGTTATACACTTGCCCTAAGCGAGAAATAGGTTCCCAAAACATCCCTAGGTAAAACGCAAATGAAACAAACTCCCCTAAATCCAACTGACCATTTTGAATTAAATACGCACCATAAATGATTAGGACAACTGACCCAATTGCATTCGTCATTTCAACAAAAGGCCTGAACATGGAGTTCTTTTTCGTTGCAACTCTCCATGATTCGAAACTTTCTTCATTAATCCCATTAAAGAACGCCATATTCTCATCTTCTTGAGTAAATGATTGAGTAATGCGCATTCCTTGTATACTTTCATTTAAATGTGAATTAATTTTTGCTTGTTTCATTCGCACATCTTGCCATGAACGACGGATGTTTTTTCTTAATGTCGTTGAAATAAAGAACATCAATGGCAGTATAACTAATACGGCTAATGCTAATGGTGGACTTAAAGTAAAGAGAATAATCAACACACCAGCAAGTAATAAAATATCCATTAATAAATTGATGACACCATTCGTAAACAATTCTTGAAGTGAATTAATATCATTCATAATACGGACTAATATAGATCCTGCTGATCGCTGGTCAAAGAATCGATGCGAAAGCCATTGAACATGTGTAAATAAATGCTTCCTTAAATCGTAGATGACGTTTTGACCTAATTCGTTCATCCATTGTATTCGAAATCGATTCGCAACAGTATTAATGACATAAAGTACGGCAATTATGCCAACAAGAATTGATAAAAATTCGGCATCTTTATTCGTAAGTGCTTGATCAATTACGTAAACCCCAATTAAGATGGGAATTAATAACCGTATTAACGTTGTGATTGTTACGGCAATAAATGCTTTTGGTAACAAATTTTTTGAATACGGTTTTACATATGTGAACAATCTCGCAAGCTGTTGCCAGTTAAATGGAGCATCAATTGCTTCATCTGTTGAGTAGCGGAATCGCTTTAATACACTTGGATTTATTTGTTTTGTCATGATGATTCCGCCTTTCTATGCGTAAACATTGTCTAATTGGTCTTTGTATTGAATTTCATAAATTCGTTTATATAGTCCTTCTTCTTGTATCAATTCATCATGTGTTCCCCGTTGCACAATTTTCCCATGCTCGAACACAATTAGTTCATCTGCGTGTTTAACCGATGAAATCCGATGAGCAATGATGAACGTTGTACGTCCTTTCATTACTTCTTCTAATGCTTCTTGAATATGAAGTTCTGTCTTCATATCAACTGCACTCGTCGCGTCATCTAATACTAAAATGGCTGGATTTTGACATAATGCACGTGCAATAGCAATCCGTTGTTTTTGTCCTCCAGATAACCCAAGACCACGTTCTCCTAACATCGTGTCATAACCTTTTGGCAATTCCATGATGAAATCATGTGCATTTGCACGTTTCGCAGCATCTATAATTTCTTCCATAGAAGCATCTGGATATCCGTATGAAATATTCGATTTAATGGATGAAGAAAACAAGAATGACTCTTGTAACACGAAGCCTATTTTTGATCGCAGTGAAGGCAGCGTATATTCATTAACTGGTATGCCATCAATTTTAACGACGCCTTCAGTTGGCTCGTAGAATCGAGTTAATAACTGAGTAAGACTTGTTTTACCAGATCCAGTAGCTCCAATTAAACCAACTTGTTTTCCAGCAGCAACCTCTAAGTTAACTTGATCAAGAGCAACTTGATCCTCTTCGCGATATTGCAAGGTCACATTTTCAAAACTTACCTGCCCTTTCATATGAGAGCCGTCAATTGCACCTTCCATCGAATGGATTGGTTCAGGCGCTTCGATTACTTCAAGTAGTCGTTCACCTGATGCCTTAGACTGGGAAAATAAATTGACTGTAAATCCTAAGTTCATAATTGGGAAAATAATATATCCTAGCAAGCTATAGAATGCGACTAATTCCCCTATTTGTAATTGGCCCTCCATTACGAGGAATCCACCATATCCAAATAGGAATACGACACTAATATTGCCGAGGAATTCCATCACAGGGAAGTATTTTGCCCAAATATCAGATGTAAATAAATAGCGATCTTTGTAATCATTGTTTGAATCGTTGAATTTATTTATTTGAAAGGATTCACGTGATAAAGATTTTACTGTATGAATTCCACTAATGTTTTCTTGTACATTCGTATTTAATTTACCAAATGACTTACGTATTCCTCGGAAAGCTGGATGGACTTTTTTGTCGAAACGTAAAACAGCTACAACTAAAAGAGGCATCGCCATCATGGAAACGAAAGTGAGGGAAACTGAATAATAAAACATAACGCACAATGAAACAGACACTAAAAATACTAAACGGAATAACTCAACAAAACCAAAAGATAAAAAGAATCGGAATCCTTCAACATCTGCCGTTAATCGAGACATTAAATCGCCCGTTTTCGCATTATCATAGTAGCTGAAAGGCAATCTTTGTAATTTAGCATAGAGTGCATTTCGCAACTCATAAACAGAACGAATCCCAAACATATCGCCTGTATACTGACCAATATACGTCGCAATTCCTTTAACCACCATTAATGCGAGAAAAATACCTGCAAGAGTCCACGCGAGATCATATTGTTCTCCCGTAATTACTCGGTCAATCGTTTGTTGCAAAATGATTGGATAAGCAACTGTGATAAGCAAAGTGATTAAAAGCATAAATAATGACCAGAAGAATAAGTGTTTATTCGGCCAGTAATATTCTTTTAACTTTTTAAAAATTTCCATATTCATTTCCCCCTAATGCAAAAGACATAGTATTTAATATATCGGATTCCGAAATAAATAACCACCCCCTTTTGACTGATATTTTTAATTAATCTAAATTTTTTTTGTTCACTCCAACAATTCGTGTCGAAGCGTGTCGTTTGGGATTTATATCATCACCTTTTCTGCTTTCCTTATTCGATAAGAGAAGTCAGTGTAAAAAAGTCCATTAAAAAACGTCTGAGATAAAAATCTCAAACGTTTTTAGGTTATGCATTTTTAGTTTCGTCAAGAACACGATTTACACGTTTCTCTAACATTTTCATTCCACTTCCACCTGCTTGGAAATGTCGTAATTGACCTTCTTTATCAAATACATAATATGCAGGAACGTATTGATTATCAAAAGCATCTGTTAATGTCATATCGTTATCGACAAAAATTGGTTGTGTGATATCATGTTCAGCTGCAATTTTTTTGATTTCTTTTAAGTCCATATCCTTTTCAGAACGAGGCATGTGAACTGCGATTACATTTAAATCCTTTTTGTATTGATCCCGAAAATTATTAACTTCTGGCATTGCTTCTTTACAAAGTCCACAGCTAACTGACCAAAAGTGAATCAATGTTGGTTTCGTTCCAACAAGTTGAGATTTTTTTACTTCTCCATTAATCCAAGAAGTAGCACCTGTTAATTCAGGCATTGGTGCACGCAATTTCATATCCTTATCCTCCAAATCATGTTAAAAGTTCAAAATTCCCCACTGCTTATCGTATGCGTGGGGAATTGAATTTGACTTATTAAAGCGTTTTTTGACCTGGGCGCCAGTTTGCTGGGCAAAGGCCACCAGTTTGAAGTGCTTGAAGAACACGTAATGATTCATCTACATCACGGCCGATGTTATTATGGAAAACTGTTTGATATTGCATTTCACCTTCAGGATTAATAATGAATAATCCACGAAGTGCAATCCCTTCTTCTTCAATTAAAACACCGTAGTCGCGAGATACTGAGTGATTCGTATCTGCAGCTAATGGGTATTTTAATTCACCTAGTCCATTTTCTTGTCGATCTGTATTGATCCACGCTAAATGCGTGTGAATTGTATCTGTAGAAACACCGATAATTTCAGCGTCTAAATCTTCAAATTCATCGTAACGATCTGACATCGCTGTAATTTCTGTAGGACAAACAAATGTAAAGTCCATTGGATAAAAGAACAATACAGTCCATTTATCTTGTTTCATGTTTGCTTCCAAGCTTACTTTGCCGAAAGACTTATCTGCTAACACCGCATCCATTGTAAATCGGGGTGCTTGTTTACCAACCATACGTTCAGTCATGTGAAAACCTCCAAAGATGTATATTATGTTCAATCAATTAACTTCTTGAACAATCCATTTTCAAGGATAACAAACTCAGTTTTACAAATCAATTATTCAGTACTGCATTTTTAACTGTCAGCCAAAATCATCACATTAAAGTCTATTGTCTCTAGTATGGCTACTTTCTTTTATATAATGTGTAAAAACGAACTTGAACTACCCCACTTATCGACCTTACGTTCTGATTGAAGTGGGAGATTCTTGGGAATAGAGCGTACTTATTGACGTATTTCTTTGTCAACAGAGGTTTCTCTTATGGACCAAGCTATCCCCGCAGATTCCTGCGGTTCTACCCTTTTGTTTAAGCCAAAACTAAGGTTCTTAAGCCTTCGGCTAGGATGTTTTTGCTGGCATTTATATCTCTATCGTGATGTGCGTGGCAAACAGGGCAAGTCCAATCCCTTATTTCAAGAGATTTCTTGCCATCCTGATGTCCACAAACGGAACATATTTGACTAGACGGAAACCATCTGCTTATTTTCACGATGGTTTTACCATACCATTTCGCCTTGTATTCTAATTTCGATACAAAAGCAGACCACGATACATCCGAGATTGATTTTGCTAACTTATGATTGCGTAACATTCCCTTGGTATTCAAATCTTCGATACAGACAATATCGTGGTTTTTGATGATGTCTGTACTTAATTTGTTAAGGAAATCGTCACGTTGGTTCATGATTCTTTCGTGCAATCTAGCGACTTTTATCTTTTGCTTCTGATAGTTTTTTGCATCAAGAAGACTTATACCCTTGTTTTTGGCATTCAATGCACGTCTTGAAAGTTTCCGTTGTTCACGCTGAAGTTTCTTTTCCATCTTTGATGTGAACTTATTATTGTCAATCTTGCGACCATCAGAAAAAATTGCAAAGTCAGTGATACCTAAGTCTATCCCAATAGATGATTCCGTTTTCTCCAATGGTTGAACATCTGTTTCGGTCAGAATGGATACAAAGTATTTACCACTAGGATTTTGTCTGATAGTCGCACCAATAATACGACCTTTTACTTCACGACTTTTAGCAAAGCGAACTAGACCAAGTTTCGGTAATTTTATTTTCTTGTCTAAAATGACAATGTTATTATTGGTTTCTTTCGTTGTGTAGGATTGCACCTTATTCTTTTTAGACTTAAAGCGTGGTGCTTTATTTTGTTTCTTGAAGAATCGCGAATAGGAATCCGCAAGGTTTTTAAGTGAGGATTGAAGGGCAATGCTGTCAACTTCTTTTAGCCATACTAACTCCTTTTTTAAATGTGTTAATTCAGCAGAGCAAGAATGGTACGATAATCCTTTGCCAGTTTCTTTGTATGTATCGTTCCATAACCCTAAAAATCGATTGAATACGAAACGACTGCATCCGATTGTTTTAGCAATGAGGATTTCTTGTTCTTTGGTTGGATAGATCCGGAATTTGTATGCCTTATTGACTAACATGATTTTCAGCCCTCTCGATACGAATGTTTGTTCCCATTGTATCATCGTGAGGAAAGTTTTGGCTACCGCCAACCGACATTCATCTCCCACCTACTTATTAGGCTTCGCTCTTTTCATTCCTTGAGGTGGGAGTCTTCTGTCGAATAACATAAAAAAAGACCTTTAGCAAATCCTATAATGGTCGCTTAGGTCGGATATCGCAATATTCACATGTAGGATCCGTACATGCTTCTTCACGCCATGCATTACATTTTGTACAATAGCATGCATCAAATGTTTCGTGATAAGACAATGGCGTAAAACAATCATGACAAAAGTCAGCCAGTTCCTGGCGTTCGATAACACGTTTATTAATAAGAAGGAATACACCTTCTACTTCTTTTTGTTTATGCTTGAATTCACGTATTTTAGGATCTAGAAATAATAGCATCGTGCGTCCCAAGGACATCATCTCCTTATCCATTTATGGTAACATACAAATAGGAAAGAACAAGAGTGGAGCGTGAAACTATGGATCAAAAAGCTAAAATAAATCCGATACCAATCGATCAAGCTCATATGACATTTCTATTCCCTTTTTCATATCGAGAAAAGAATCGAAAAAAGATTGGAAATCATTTAAATTCACAAGGTTATACATTTTTCCAATTAAATAAAACAGAACTAGAAGATGCATTTTATGGTCCATCTATCCGAGTTGACAACAAAGAACTTGATCAATACTTCCTTCCTTTCATTGAAAGAAAGTTATTTCCTCATACGATTTCAGATGACGGGTTTTTACGTTTCTCGAAAAAAATAAGTCAAGACTATACACAAGAAGTACACGGTGATTCTTTCCGCTTTACCGTTAATAGTGTCGATGTAACTGTTAGTCCTTTTGGAATTGGCATAATCACCATTCGAACTGAGATGAATCAGACCGAAAATGAACTAAGTGAAGTATTAAATTTCATGAATCATTTTAGAGTGCTCGAACCAAAGATTGATGAAGAAGAAGGAGCAGTCATTAAAGCTGATCATCACGTATTTAACTCAACAAATGAGTTTGTCTTTGATTATCTTTGTCCTGAAATTAAGCATCACATCATTCATGATGACAAACGATCGGGATATTTTGGCAGTTTGCCCTTTTTCGAAGATGAGCGTATGATTTCTTCAGCCTTTTTAATCGCACCTTCCGGACAGGAAATTACACCTGACCAATTATATAGAATGGGACAATTGGATGGGAAAAACGAAGAAGGACGCCCATTTATGTCTACTACAAATATGGATTATATTGAACGTTACTTAAAACAACATTCCCATAATCGATGGGCACCTGATTCTTATACCATTACATCAGAACACGCTCAAATAACATTATCCACAAAAGAATGGCACCAGTTGGAACGACCTATCTCTCAATTTATGGGCACACATTATTATAATCTTTTGCTTCATTATTTTTATAAAATAATGTTGCTTCGTTTATCTTTTGAATATAGCGAATTAGAATGGGAACAAGATGAAGATTATGTTGAGGAATTAATTGAACTCATTTCCTTATTTTCTTCACGCTATTACTTTGGTGAAATTTCAGCACGCACAGAAGGAAAAGAATTATCAAAGACCTATCGAGAAATTTTTCATTTAGATTCTTTATTTGATGAAGTGAAGCATACTCTTCAAGACTTGTATCGCGCACAAGAAAACAAGGCAAGTAAACGACATAATATGCTTTTATTTATGTTAACTGTATTTACTGTAGTGTCAGGAATTTATGGCATGAATCTAGTTATTGAAGATTGGAAAGGAAAAACCGATTGGTCTAAAGTTCCTGGATATTCTTTTTTTGAATGGATTTCATTAATTACTGCCTTAGCTGGCATTTCCTTATCAGTAACTTTGTTATTAACTACTGGTGGGAAGGCGTTGTGGAAGAAATATCGAAAATGGAGACGCGATCAAAATAAATAATGGATATCCTTCCATATCCTATAGGTTTTCGTTCCAAAAAATGTTTTAATAAAATAATGAAATAGACTATTTTCAGGAGGTTTTTATGTCGAACCAATCAATTATTCGATTTGATCAAGTCTCAAAATCCTATGATGGTGCAGGGACTGTTTTAAATAATGTTAGTTTTGAAATTGAACGAGGCAAGTTTTACACATTACTCGGTCCTTCAGGTTGTGGGAAAACAACGATATTAAGATTAATTGCTGGATTTATGGAGCCGACGAGCGGGAATCTGTATTTTAATGGGAAGAACATTAATAAAGTCCCTGCTAATGAGCGGCAAGTAAATACCGTCTTTCAAGACTATGCCTTGTTCCCGCATTTAAATGTCTTTGAGAATGTTGCATTTGGACTACGCATCAAGAAGTTAAAGAAAGATGAAGTGAATCGTCGTGTACTAGAAGCTTTAAAATTTGTGAATTTAGAAGGATTTGAAAATCGAGAAATCGTAGAAATGTCAGGTGGACAAAAACAACGTGTGGCAATTGCTCGAGCGATCGTCAATGATCCTGAAGTTATTCTATTGGACGAGCCTCTATCCGCACTAGATTTAAAGTTAAGAACTGAAATGCAATATGAATTAAGAGAGTTGCAACAAAGATTACGGAAAACCTTTATCTTCGTTACGCATGATCAAGAGGAAGCACTCGCGATGTCTGATGAAATTTTCGTAATGAATGCTGGAGAAATTCAACAAAGTGGAACACCGATTGATATTTATGATGAACCAATCAACCGCTTTGTGGCTGACTTTATTGGAGAATCTAACATCGTACCAGGTATTATGATTGCAGATTATCGCGTTCAGTTTGGCGGCAAGGAATTTGAGTGTACCGATCAAGGGTTAAATCCAAATGAAAAAGTGGATATCGTTATTCGACCAGAAGATTTAGAGATTACGAGTATTGAACAAGGGAAAATGATTGTGACTGTCGATACACAACTTTTTAGAGGTGTTCACTTTGAATTATCCACTCTGGATCAAGACGGTAATGAATGGTTAGTTCATTCAACTAAAAAAGCAGCGGTGGGAGATAAAATTGGGTTAGATTTCGATCCAGAAGCGATTCATGTCATGCGTTTAAATGAAACCGAAGAAGATTTTGACAAGCGTCTTGAATCATATGGAGCTTCGTTACATGAAAAATAATTCGAATCGGTCCATTTATTTAATCCCCTATTCTGTTTGGATGTTTTTATTCGTTATTGCACCAATTGCACTTGTTCTCTACTTTTCATTATTCGATTTACAAGGTAACTTTTCGTTCGAAAACTATCAAAACTTCTTCACCTCAGTTTATTTAAAATTAACCATTAGCTCTTTCTGGTATGCATTTATAATCACCGTGTTTACTTTAGCAATCGCATATCCAACTGCTTACTGGTTAACCAAAACGAAGCATAAACAATTATGGTTATTATTAATTATTATTCCTTCTTGGATTAATTTATTGTTAAAGACGTATGCTTTCATTGGTATTTTTGGATTGTTTGGACCCGTGAATACAGTATTTGAAAAAGTAGGTATCGGATCTCAACAATTGTTGTATACCGATTTCAGCTTCATTTTCGTCTCAGTTTATATATTTATTCCGTTCATGATTTTACCGATTTTTAATTCATTGGACAAAATGAATCCAACGCTAATTGATGCTTCACGTGATTTAGGGGCTTCATCTTGGAAAACATTTTCTAAAGTGATCCTTCCTCTTACGATTAATGGCGTAAAGGCTGGAATTCAAGCTGTATTCATCCCTTCTCTATCACTGTTCATGATTACTAGATTAATAGCCGGAAATAAAGTCATTACATTAGGAACAGCGATTGAACAACAATTTTTAGTTACACAAAACTGGGGAATGGGATCAACCATTGCCGTGTTCTTAATCTTATTCATGTTTATTGTGATGTTTTTAACCGGGCAAAAAGATAGGGGGGCGTTGGCAAATGGGCAATACAAGTAAATTAGCCAAAGTCTATCTGACGCTCGTATTCATCATTTTATATATGCCGATTTTGTATTTGATTTTTTACTCTTTCAATAGTGCAGGCAATATGTCCAATTTTGAGTCGTTTACATGGGAGCATTATGGAGCTGTCTTTTCAGACACTCGATTAATGCTTATCCTCATTAACACAGTGATTATTGCATTACTTTCAGCTTTAATCTCAACTGCAATTGGCGTCATGGGTGCGATTGGAATTGTCTATATGCGCAATCGCAAATCACGTAATGCACTTTTATCTCTTAATAATATTTTGATTGTAAGTCCAGATGTTATTATTGGGGCGTCGTTCTTGATTTTATTCACCATCATTGGGGTGAAGTTAGGATTTATATCTGTCCTAATTTCTCATATTGCTTTTAGTGTCCCCATTGTTGTGATTATGGTTTTACCGAAGCTTCAAGAAATGAGTAGTTCTTTAATTGACGCTGCACTCGATTTAGGAGCATCAAAACGTGAGTTACTAACTCGCGTCATTATTCCATACATCAAACCAGGAATTTTTGCAGGCTTCTTCTTAGCCCTTACTTATTCTCTTGATGATTTTGCTGTTACGTTCTTTGTAACAGGAAATGGATTTACCACTCTTTCAGTTGAAATCTATTCCATGGCTCGTGCTGGCATTACGTTAACCATAAATGCCCTATCTGGCCTATTATTTATCGTTACATTACTATTAGTTCTCGGGTATTATGCTGTGACAAATCGCACGAAAAACCCACTTAGAACGGGGGTTCCAAAATGAAGGACATCATTCGAGCAGTCGTGATTATCGTCATTACTTGTGGACTTCTGTTTTATGCGCACTCTCAATTGAGTGAAAGTTCGGGTCGTACTGGAAAAGACACAATAACGGTTTATAACTGGGGTGAATATATCGATTCAGATTTAGTAACTCAGTTCGAAGACGAAACGGGCATCAATGTCATTTATGAAACGTTTGATTCAAATGAAGCGATGATGACGAAAATTGAACAAGGTGGAACAGCCTATGATGTCGCTATGCCATCTGAGTATGCGATTGAACAAATGATGGAAAAAGATATGTTAATTCCGATCGACCATAGTAAAATTCCAAATCTAAAAAATATTGATCCTTACTTCTTAGATTTACCTTTTGACCCTGGAAACGAATATTCCATTCCTTATTTTTGGGGAACTGTTGGAATTGCCTTTAATCCCACATTACTTGATGGACAAACATTTGAAAGCTGGGACGATTTATGGGATCCATCATTAAAGAGTGAAGTTATTTTAGTTGATGGTGCTCGTGAAGTTTTAGGAATGGGACTTAATAGTCTCGGGTATTCATTGAACTCCAAGGATCCAAAAGAACTGCGAGAAGCGACGGACAAATTAAAAACCTTGTCTCCAAATATTAAAGCAATCATCGGTGATGAAATTGTTGAAACGCTTCGAAGAAATGAAGCGTCAGTCGCGTTAGTATGGTCAGGTCAAGCTGCGGATATAATGTACGTCAATGAAGATATCGATTATGCAGTACCTAAAGAAGGTTCGAATTTATGGTTCGACAACATGATCATTCCGAAAACGGCTGCCAATGTAGATGGAGCACATAAATTCATTAACTTCATTTTGGATGCTGAAAATGCTGCACAGAATGCGGATTACGTTGGCTACTCAACTCCTAACGAAAAAGCGATTGAGTTAATGGATCCAGAGGTAACCGGTGATGAACGTTTCTATCCAACCGAAGAAATGCGTGAGCGTCTTGAGGTTTATGAAAATTTAGGTCTAGAAACACTTGGCACATATAACGAATTATTTTTAGAGTTTAAAATGGATGCGCAATAAGTATAAAGGGGTAGTTCTAAAAGTCATATTTGATGACTTTTATGGACTCCCCTTTTTCTTTTTATCACAATGACATTATATTGGCGGGATTATAGAAACGCCTATGAACAATTACAACTGAGATGGCGATTCTTCTAACCAAGAATGCGATTTTTCGAACTGAGAACCTCAAAATTCTAACCAAGATCGCCAAATTTCTAACTGAGCGACCATTCACCAACAGAAACACCTGCCAAGCGAAGCGGGCAGGGCTAATTGGGGCTGCACGTTTCACTTACGCAGCCTTTTCTGTTGGATTTCCCCCTACTGAAATAGTGATTCCTAGACAATTACAACTGAGATGGCTATTCTTCTAACCGAGAATGCGATTTTTCTAACTGAGAACCTCAAAATTCTAACCAGGATCGTCAAATTTCTAACTGAGCGACCATTCACCAACAGAAACACCTGCCAAGCGAAGCGGGCAGGGCTAATTGGGGCTGCACGTTTCACTTACGCAGCCTTTTCTGAGAATAGCCCCCCACTGAGATCTTACTTTCTAGACAATTACAACTGAGATGGCGATTCTTCTAACCGAGAATGCGATTTTTCGAACTGAGATCCTCAAAATTCTAACCGAGATGTCCAAATCTCTAACTGAGCGACCTTTCACCAACTGACATTTAACTAAATATTCACCCAAGTCTTCTAATGGCATTTTTTTTATTTTGTGTTAAACTTTTAGATACTCGAAACAGTTTGAGCAAGAAAGAAGGATGTTATTATGGCGAGTAATTCGAATCGCTTTGCACTATATATTCTGATGTTTAATATGTTTATTGCGATGTCAGGAATCGGCTTGATTATTCCAATCATGCCTGAATACTTAGATACGTTTGGTGTGGCAGGACAAGCTTTAGGTTTTCTAATAGCGATGTTTGCATTTTCCCAATTCTTATTTTCACCTTTAGCAGGTGATTTATCAGATAAATTTGGTCGAAAGTATTTAATAATTGTTGGTTTAGTGATCTTTGGTTTATCGCAATTAATGTTCGGTATGGCTTCTGATTTATGGATTCTCTTTTTGGCACGATTCTTTAGTGGCGTTGGTTCAGCATTTATTGTCCCACCAATGATGGCTTTTGTAGCGGATATTACCACCGAAGAAGAACGCGGAAAAGGAATGGGATTACTAGGAGCTTCCATGTCACTTGGATTCATGATTGGACCGGCGATTGGAGGGTTTTTAGCAGAAGTTAGTTTGCGCTTCCCTTTCTACGTGGCCACTGCTGCTGCACTGATTTCTGCTGCTATTTCAATGTTCGTGCTACCAAACACGAAACCACCAGTTGTACAAGCTGGCTTAATTCGTAAAAGAGAAAATTTATGGGCTCAAATGAAGAGATCGACGACAACGCCCTACTTTATTATGTTAATTGTCGTCTTTGTGTTCTCATTTGGTTTAGCGAATTTCCAAGCAACCATTGCCTTATACGTCGATAAAAAATACGGCTTTACACCTGGTGAAATCGCTATTTTAATTACGATGGGCGGATTTGTCGGGGTAATCGTTCAAACATTTGTTATTAATAAGTTGTTTATGCGATTTGGTGAATTTAAAGTTATTTTAGTGAATTTACTTGTTTCTGCTTTAGCAATGATCAGTGTTCTATTTGTAGATGGTTTTTGGCCAATTTTAATTGTTTCAAGTGTGTTCTTTACTGCTGCTTCGTTATTGCGACCAGCAGTAAATACATTAATTTCGAAACAGGCTGGGAGTGAACAAGGTTTTGCAGCTGGTATGAACAACGCCTATATGAGTTTAGGGAATATGGTGGGTCCAGCACTTGCTGGGATCTTATTTGATATAAATATGAGCTTCCCATACATCGCAGGAACACTCGTCTTACTCATTTGTTTTGCTATTGCATTGTTATCAGCTCGCAAGCCTACTTTAATTCATGAAACATAAAAGGTAGATCCGAATCGGATCTACCTTTTTTTCTTATTTCAGCGTTTCCGCTTTCCTTTTAAAAGCTTTGAGACATTTGTTTGAACAGGAGTTTCTAATTCATTAGACTTTTGTTTGATGAACATGAAAGGAATTCTTGATAACATGCGATAGCCGAATCTTCTTAACGTTATATCGATAAAAAATAGCAACATGGCAAGGAGTACAACCCATTGTTGAATACTCTTAGACTCTGTACTCTCGTATTGAATATCACGCATAGCTTGTTCAGGTGACGATACGACTTCTCCACCCGTTCGGTTTGCTATATCTGACAAGAGTCCGGCGTTTGGAGGTTGAATTTTATATTCGTCGCTATATGGAATTGAAATGCCTGATTGATACAAACCATTTTGTTCATTGGAAATACGCAGGAATATGAGCCCTGGATCTGCTTTAAAAGATACCCGGCTTTTTCCTGGTGCAATAGGTTCAGACAAACTCTCTATTTCCTCACCGGATTCATTCACAGCGACAATATCCAAAAAGGCTGATTGTCCTGACGGATCTAATACCGTATAGGAACCATCTTCAGATTTTCGAATATCAAACGGAACTTCACTATAGGATGGCAATAATCGAGATACGGACGTATTCCAAAAGTTCCCCCACTGATCGAAGCGTGCAAAATCTCCGCTCCACGCACCGCTTGAATCCGATGTATAAGCAATTGTTCTTCCAAGTCCATACATCCATTCAGCTAGAACGGGATCTTCTTTCGTACTTTCTGCAATAACAGATGCTGTTTGTTTCGCAGTAGTAGCAATGTAGGCATTTATTTGTGGAACACCTTTTTCAAATAAACTCATCCACGCTAGATCGCCTTGAATGGTGGGATAAAAAGGATTGTCTTCGATATAGGTTCTTGAAATCATAACGGTTTCTCTGGATAAGATTGCTGGAATCGTACTTTCATCCATTACATCATAAAATCGGCCAGTCCCTATTTGCGATAATCCTTCTAGTAAAGATCGATCTGCGTCTTGACCTATGGCTACAGTGGACAGTGTAATGTTATCAGCTAATCCGTCAGCTATAAGTGTTTCATAGTCATTTTGCGTAGCTGATTGTCCATCCGTCAATAAAATAATGTGCTTACGCTGAAGTTTCAAATCACTTAGCCTTTCGTAAGCGAGTTCTAACCCTGGATAAATTTCGGTACCTCCACCAACACTAACCGATAAGATTTTTTCAAGTGCTTCCTCTTTGTCAGTGAGTGTTTTTGCCTCTATGATTTCCCAAGGTTTATCATCAAATGCAATGAAACCTAATGTATCGTCATCTCGTAATAACTCTACTGAGCGAGCGGCAGCTTCTTTAGCTAACTCGAATTTATTCCCCATCATACTGCCGGATCTATCCATCACAATTATCAGTCCGAGTGAAGGCAATTGTTGCTTTCCTTTCACTTCCATTTCTACAGGAAGTAACTTTTCGATAGGTGTTTTAAAATACCCACCTAATCCAAAGCTATTGTCTCCCCCAACCATCATGAAGCCAACACCGAAGTTTTTAACTGCTTGTTCGATCACTTTCATTTTGTCTTCCCCAACTAAATAACCTGGTACGTTATCAAAAATAATGGCGTCGTACTTTAAATAATTGGACAAATCATAAGGTAAATCAGCAGCTGCAATATTATCCGTGTTAATGACTTGCTGATCAATAAAATCCGGAATTGGTGACGTCACTTGACCGTTACTGACTACTAACAAACTTGGTGCACGCTCAACCATTGTGACACTCGTCAATTCATTATTTTCCAATAAAGCATCGTTCGTTAAGTTCAATTGAACCTCATATTTTAATAATCCTTCACCAGTTGAGGCATGACGAAGTGTAAAGGTGTTCGTTCCAGCTTGGATTTCTACTTGTTGGGTCAACAAGAATTCATCATTTTCAGATAGAATGAGTTCACCTATCACATCTTTTGAAGACTCTACTTCAACAACAAGTTGCTGTTGCTCCCCTTCAAACGCAACTGGTGGAGTTTCAAAACTTGTAATCGCTGCATCATCTGATTGTGGCCGGTTCAACATATACGCATCAATTTCCACATGACTTCCTGTCATTCTAGCAAGTTGTTCATGCACTGAGCCGCTATTTTCTAATCCATCTGAAAGTAATACTACTCTCGTTGACTTTTTTTGGTCTGCTAAATTCGTGGCTAACTGAATACTTTCAGCTATGTTCGTTTTCCCATTTTGATTCGAACCAACAAGTTCAGGCACATCTTTTGTGTCCAATGATAAGGGTACCTGCGTCTGAAAAGAATCATCAAATGTATAGATCCCTATTGCCTGGTGATCTTTCTTTTTTGCAAGGGATTGTGTCAGAAATTCAGTGATTTGCTGTTCAGTTCCTGCAGTTGATGCAGATTGATCAACAACGAACAAAATTTGCTCTTCTTTAATAGGCAATAGAATCATTGGTCCAGTCATCGCGAAGATTACTAAGCAAATAGCAGTTGCTCTAATGCCGACGATTATTTGTTGTTCGCGCGTTTGATAGTTCGTATGTTTCCACCTGTCATAGATGAAATAAGCAATTGGCAGCAAAAAAAGAAGTAGCCAAATAGGTGATTCAATTCGTAAGTCCACGACGTCTTTGCACCTCCCATTCTGCTAGTAATAATAAAATAATGAGAAGTAAGATCCATGGGACCAATGATGTTTGGATAGTTTCATTTAAAGTTTCTTCAGAAGATGTTCCAATCGAGTAGGAAGATCCGGTTCGGATTTCTTTCTCTTGTTGTTCTAACAAAACCATAAATTGTTTTTCGACATCCCCAGACCTTAATGAATACATCCCTGGTTTTGCTGGAGCTGTGAATTGACTTCCTTGTTGCACGGATGAGATGTATTCATTTTCTTCAGAAAACACTTCCCATTCTGCATCCTCTTCGTCAGCTACTAATGAAATTGACTTTTTTTCCTTAGGAGAAAAAATCCCTAGATAATCATTGTTTGTCGTCATTTGCTCTGCTGTACTCCACAAAAACAAAGGAAAAGAAGGGTGCAATGGCCAATCAGTCATTTGGACATCGGCTAAAACAATCAGATCGCCTTTCTGGCTTCGTTGAATGAAAGGTTCTTCATTCACGCGAGCAATCGTTTCGTAATTCGCAAAAGGTGGATATAGGCTACTGACATAGATATCGTCCAAACTAGCATAGGCAAAAACATCATCTCTTTCAGTCATGACTACACCATTCACCTCATGAGCTATTTCATCATTTTGACCAATTAATAACACAGGTGATGTCGCTGTTTCGAGTAAAGAAGTTTGATTTGTCACGATCATTCCCTCTTCTGAAAGATCACTTAATTGTTCAGAAGGAACGGAACTTACAGGAATAGACATCGCTTGAAATGCAGCTGTTACCAACTGATGTAACTGGTTATCCACATATGTTTGGGATGTTTGTGACTGTAACAAAACAGTGGATTCGTTATCAATTTGATAATCATCGTCAATTTGAAGTATAGCTTTTAAACCAGAAGCTAATGGCAATTCTTTCATTGATAACGACAATGTGTCTTTTGCAGGGATACTAACAGGTTCTGAGTAAATCAGTTCATTATCATCGATTGAATGTATAAGAAATCGACCTGTTTTTTCCTTAGATGAATCATTCACCAATTGGGCAAGTGCAGAAGTATTTTGATTGGTTTTATTGGCACCAAATCTAAGAATCGAAACATTTTCTAATGGTCCTTCAGATCCTTTAACAACCCAAGAAAGTCTTTCGTTTTCTAATGGGAGTTCAGTTCGATCTACATTATCTGTAAATAAATAAACAACAGTATCTTCACCTTTAACTAATGACTGTGTAAAATCCAACATTTTGGATAAATTCTCTTGTTCATATTCAACTTCTAATTTATTAATAGCAGATTGAATCTTTGAGAGATCGCGTTCTTCCCGCAAGAGAATGGTAGGTTCTTCACCCATTGTCAGTAACGTGACAGGTTTACCTTCTAATTGCTCAGACAAAACCAACATCTCTCTTTTGTGTTGTTCAAAAATGCTTTCATTTTTCGAACCCGCAAGCATACTTGCTGATGTGTCGACCATCCAAATGATTTGCTCACCAGCAAGTGCACGAGATTTTATATAAGGCTGAAGCAAAGCAAGAGCGAGCAAAATTAAAGCAAGCATTTGAAGATAAAACAACGCATTACGTTGCAAGTATTGTAAATAAGGAGAAACCTTTGTTTCTTTCATGACCGTTTCCCAAAAAAGAGTTGAAGAAATCGGTTGGTCTGTATACTTCTTTCTGAAAAAATAATAAAGCAGAACGATAAAAGGAATGAAAAATGCCCACAAAAATCCTAGTTGTCCAAAGCCCATTAATGGCTCACCTCAATTTATCCAGTTGGCACGAATCATTTGATGAAAAAAAATGTGGCTAATATCATCCTTCGTTTCAACTTTTAATGTATGAATGCCATAGCGACGGCAAAGAGAGTCTAGCTCTTTAAAATGTTGAATTCTTTTCTTTTCGTATTCAGCAATTATTGTTTGAGAGACCGAGACATTCACCCGTTGCTCTGTTTCTGAATCAATTAACTGCAAGTTTCCTGTAAAAGAAGGGTTGATATCCTCGCTAGATTGAATCAGCAGTAAACGAATGTCTTGTGAAAACTTTGGCATTTTCCGAAGCATTTTCTCCCATTCCTCAATTGGCTCTAATCCATCAGTTAGGATAAATAACACTGTGCAATCCTTCGCGATATGCTGAGGGGTGATAGAAGTAAACAATTGAGTACTTGTCGGATTCGGCAGTTTCGAAACATGAGATGAAAAAGCTTTTCGATAAACTGCTCCTTTTCTTCTAAAAGGAATTGTCTTCTCCTCAGATACCAAGGCAAATGATAATCGATCATCTCTCCCAAGTACCAACTGACCTATGGAACTAGCTAATTGCTTGGCCAAAGTCCACTTTTTCTCGTTTTTCATTGATTTAGATCCATCAAGTACAATATGGACACGCATTTCTTGCTCATCCAAAAATCGTTTAATGAAATATTTATCGGTTCGCGCAAAAACATTCCAATCAATTTGACGCACATCGTCCCCTGGGTAATACTCTCGAAAATCGGAAAAATCAAGTGAGGAACCAAAACGCATCGAGCGATGAGATCCTTTGGGCTGACCGCGCAATTTAGATTTTGTTGCTATCTGAAGTCTTCCTATTTTAGAAGACCAATCTTCAGGTAAGAGAGAGGAAGTATTCATGTCAACTGACCTTGTTTAATCGTCAGAAGTAATTGATCTAAAATCGAGTCAGCTGTTTTTCCTTCGGCCTCGCCTTCGTAATTCAATAACATACGATGTCTTAAAGCTGGTTTTGCAACCGATTTAATATCTGCGATCGACACATGATATCTTCCAGCCATCAATGCTCTAGCTTTTGCTAAACGTATTAAGCTTTGTAAACCCCGCGGACCACTGCCATATTGTACAAACTGTCGCACCTCTTCAGTAGCTTCCTCATTTGGATGTGTTGCTGAAGTTAAGTCGATTGCATACGAAAGCATATCTTCAGCAATCAAGACTTCCTTAACCATTTGCTGAGCTTCCACTAACTCATCCGTGTTCATGATTTTCTGAAGTTGAACAGATGTAGCGCCAGTCGTTCTTAAAACAATTTCTTTCAATTCTTCTTTCGTTGGGTAGTTCACCAAAATTTTGCATAAGAAACGGTCCATTTGTGCCTCTGGAAGAGGATATGTACCTTCCATTTCAATCGGATTTTGTGTCGCTAACACAAAAAAAGGACGCGTCATTTGTTTTGTCTCACCTAATACGGTAACTGTTTTTTCGCCCATTGCTTCTAATAATGCACTTTGAGTTTTAGGCGTAGCACGATTGATTTCATCTGCAAGGACCATTTGACTAAAAATCGGACCTTGTTTAAAGGAGAATTGCTGTCTCCCATCCTCGGATCTTTCAATAATACTCGTACCTGTAATATCAGAAGGCATTAAATCCGGTGTAAACTGAATACGAGAAAAAGACAGATCCAACACGTCAGAAATTGTTCGTATGAGCATCGTCTTCCCTAAGCCCGGTAATCCCTCTAACAGTGCGTGACCATCTGCTAATACAGAGTAAAGTGTGAAATCGACTGCTTCATTCTGACCAACGATAAACTCGCTTATTTCTTGTTTAACTAATTGCAATCGCTTGCTCATTTCTACATAATTCTCTGGTGTAAATGACATGTAATCCTCCTCATTCCTCACGTGTTTCGATTGATGAAAAATAATCTTGAACGATTCTCTGTAAGTCTGGTGGTAACTGCATGCGTTTGGAACTGTTTAAATAGGAATCCTTGTAATTGCCGATTACTTCACCATATGGTTTTACAGTTCCTCTAGATATTGGCGTATCCGTTTTTTGTTCCTCTGCCGCAGAACCTTCTCCCAGTTTCCCACTATCCATACTTGATTGGCTCGATCCACCCATTCGGGAAGGAACAGATAAGAGGTCTCTACTACCAGAACCTTGACCTGCACCAAGTCCTTGACCTTGTCCTTGTCCTTGACCTTGACCTTGTCCCAGACCTTGTTTTTGTCCTTGTCCTTGACCTTGTCCCTGACCTTGTCCTTGCCCTTGTCCTTGCCCTTGTCCCTGACCTTGGCCTTGACCTTGACCTTGACCTTGACCTTGGCCTTGGCCCTGACCTTGGCCTTGACCCTGGCCTTGACCTTGTCCTTGTCCTTGTCCTTGGTTATTACCTTGTGCTGTTGATTGGCCATTGCCAGATTGTGCATTTGAATTCGTTGCTTGAGATGCCAGTTGGTTTGCATCTCCAGAGGCTTTACCTATTTGACTAAGCACAGTCTGAGTTTCGCCGACTTGTTCTGCTAATTCTTTTGTTGCTTTTTGCAAAGCAGCCAACTCTTCTTTTTCTTCAGAAGTTAATGTTTTGGAATTACTACTTCCATCTGACGTTTTTTGCTTATTAGCTAATTGCTGTTCCCTCAATTGGAGTTCTTTTTGTTTTTTTACTAACTCCTTTAATGCCTCTTCTGATGAATTCAATTTCTTTAATTCTTTTTCAAGTTGCTCCAGTTCTTTTGTCACTTTTTCGGATTTCGTTTTTTTCACTAATTTAGCAACATCTTTTTTTAATTCTTTCACTAATTCTTTTTCTAACTCGATATCCTTAGCAACGAGTTGAGTTTCTGAAGGAAACGTAAGTAGTATCACTAGAAAAATACTAGCAATCAAAATCCCGATTAGAGATTTCTTTCTCCATAAATTCTTTTTTCGTTGTTTAAATAAATCAAACGCTGGATTTACTAATTGGAGCGTGCGATTTCGCAAAGCAGTTAGTAATATTGAATCCTGTTTAAATGAATTCAAAGCTGTGAGTAAAAGATTCTCCGGAAAGTAATGATCAAATAAGGATATGGAATCCTTGAATCTTGGCCGCTTCCATATGATTAGTAGTAAGTAGATCAAGAAAATTAAGACAGCTGAAGCAATAGCCCACAGTTGATAATGAGGAAACACAAATAATCGAGAAACAACATGAAATATAACCATCGTTAAAATACTAAGGAGTATGCCCGTTTGCACCATTCTAAACAGATACTCGCTTATTAAATGTCTATGTGTCTTATTTACAGCCACGAGTATTTTGTCTCGACTATTCATGCTGAACACCTCCTTATTTTAATTTTTTCATATTGACTCTTAATTTCTTGATTGATACTGTTATCGCCCCTAATGAAATCAAGACATAAAAAATGGTGTAGCTAGCCCACACTGGGAAATCGATTTTTGTTTGCATATTCACAAAATTTTCAGTTACGGGATTTAGTAATGTAAACATAAGTACACCTGGATTAATACTAGCCCAAAAATAAGCAAATGGAGCTGGACTTTGAGTTAAGCCAGGATTAGGTCCACTCATTTGGTTTACTTGTATAGAAATTAGAAAGAAAAACAAAGTAACACCTGATAAAAAAATCATTGTGCCATATGTTGCAATCATGGATACAATCGTTTTTCGAGTCAATGTAGAAAACATGACTCCAATACTTCCTACAGCAATCATCGTCAAGATGAAGAATAAGAAGATAACGCCTAATTGGCCAGGAGAAATCCCGCCAAATAGAAAGACCAAGCTGTAAATCGGTAAGCCTGCCAGAAGCATTAGTAACAAAAATGCGATGGATGAACTTAATTTTCCAATGATGATTTGCAAAGAACTTTGATAAGTTGTCAAAAGCATATTTAAGGTTTGCTTTTCACGCTCGGAACTAATGGTACCTGCCGTTAATCCGGGTGTAATAAACAAGATAAGACCTAATTGTATGAATGTTAATAAGCCAAATAAAAAGGAACTTTGATCTGGACGGAAAAATCCTTTGCCTGTAAACTGAGTCGTTAAAAAGATGAAACCAAAAACAAAAATGCTCATCGCGACTAAGTAAAACAAAATACCTGTAAAGCTTTTTAAGGATCGGAAGCGGAGTTTTACTTCCTTAATGAGTACAGGATTATTCATATTCACTCTCATAAAGTCTCCACTCCTTTCGTTATTTCCATAAAGACATCCTCTAAGTCTGTTTCCATTTCAGCAAAGGACAAGATGGATAGGTTTTCTTCTACTGCGTGTTTTAATAATCGAAGTTGGTCTTCTTCTGATCCTCTGTATTTAAATGTAATCGTATGAAGGTCTTCTTTTTGTTCCAATCCAGTGACAAATGGATCTTCCTCAAAAAATCGAGTAGCTCGGTCAGTCAACCCTTTCAATTTAACGGTTATTAGACGTTCCCCTTTTAGTTGAGCTTGAATATCTGAAACAGATCCATGTGCGATTAATTTACCACCGTCTATGACCCCGATTTCATCACACATTTCTGCAAGCTCAGGCAAAATATGAGAAGAAATTAAAATGGTTTTTCCCATACCTTTTAGTTGTTTTAATATATCTCTCATTTCCACTCGAGCACGAGGATCTAATCCAGAAGCAGGTTCATCTAGTATCAAAACTTTCGGATCATGAATCAATGCTCTAGCCAAACATAACCGTTGTTTCATTCCCCGTGATAATAAATCAACATACTCATACCGTTTATGCGATAAATTCACTAACTCTAATAATTGAGGTATTAACACAGCACGTTGTTTTTCAGGAATCCCATAGCTTGCACCATAGAAATCCAAATACTCATCTGCTTTCAACTGATCATATACACCAAAAAAGTCGGGCATATAGCCAATTTGCTTTCTCACTTCATGAGGCTCTTTACGAACACTTTTCCCATTAATAATGGCGTCTCCAGCAGTTGGTTGAAGAAGAGTAGCCAATATCGAAAACGTTGTTGATTTACCCGCTCCATTTGCACCAACAAAACCAAAAACTGTTCCTTCACTTAAATTTAAATTCAAGTTATTTAAGGCATAAAAAGAACCATATTTTTTGGTCAGTCCTACTATTTCTATCATTATTGGACCTCCCCTTTTAATCGTAATTCTGGTAGTCGAGTATAATCGTCACCATTTATTCCTTGTTTGTCTATTTTAAATTGGACCATTCCATTAGTAGATACATACTCACTGACGTTTTCTTTAATTGAAAAACGACTACCTTTTACTTCTTCGAATGCTTCTGTGTTCCAATTAAAGATTTCAATTTGCATCGTTGCTGAATTCGTATTAGCAAGCATTAATTCTGTCCATTCAACTTTTTCCAAAGGCATGTTGGCTGGTATTTTCCAATCATAAATATACGTACCATTGACCATAATCCACTCAAATTTACTCGTACCCATCTGTTCAAAGTAAGCGGACGGGTCATCAGAACTAACTTCTATATCAAAGGATGTAGCGGGCAATGTAAAATCTCCTGAGAATATGGTAGTTGGTGAAAATCTTTGATAAACCATATTAATTGCAGAAATTTCTGCTCGTTCATTGGCCATTTTTATTGGAACAATAGGATCTTCTGTATGAGCTACAATAGCAGGCTCTGTTGCTCTGTTGCCTAACATTTGAGACATACGTATCAAGCTACTTTTCCGTTCCTTAGGGAGGTCTGAAGCGTTCATAATCGCTGTATTTCCCATGTAAGATGAAGACGCTGTGATAGGAGATAACACGGCAGCTCCGATCGGTTCATTCACTTCAATGGACTCGTTTGGATCGAGATTACCTAACTCAATCATTTTTGCGCCAGACCAAATAGCTACATCTTTTAGTGCAAACGAAAATTCATTTTTTACCGTTCCTCGTACAATTCCTTTTTCAACAGTTAAATCGATATTAAAATTCCCACCTTCTTTAATGGTTGATTCACCTAAAACAGATGATACCGACCAATAGCCAACGTCACGAACGGTCAGCTGTGTTTTATTCGCCTTCTCTTCTAAGATGGAGAGTCCTTGAACACTGGCTACTGGACCACCGTAACCACTATTCATCCTTTTTGACCCGACCATCGTTGTACCTGGTTCAGATTCAAAGGTGAAATTACCACTTCGATTTGATAGAAGAGATTCTACATAATAGCCTGTTAAGCTATTATCTTTTTGGACTTCGTAAAAACTGACTTGTTGAATTTGAGGACGCACTAATCGATCCTTTGCACCATAAGCAAATATGGCAACAGAAGCTACGATAGAAATCACCGGAATGATCCACCATGCATATTCTCTTTTATCTTTGCGTTTTAGGAAAACGTACAAAAGAGGACCTACTAGTAAAATGTAAAAGACAACAATGACCAGCATGAGAGTCGTAGAAATCTGAAATGATGGAAACAGTTCATTTATTGAACCCAACTCATAGGTCATTTGTTCCTTTATACCTTGATGGTTCACATACATGCCGTAATTTGTTGTTAGTCCAACATTTGCTTTTTTAATAATGTCTGCAAGGAACACGGTTGCATTCGTCTCTTTTGAAAAAGGTTCATCTCCTAGTGAAAATGATGTTTGGATAATGGCTCCTTTCCCAACAGTTTTCATTGCTGCAAGCGGATTGCTTTCTGATTGAAGTAAAACTCGTGAACCTTCATTTTTTGAAGCAACAAATGAACTAATCGAGTTTTTAAATTCCTTATTGGAAATAAAAGATGACAGAACTTCTTTGGAAACTTCCTGTCTTTCCTTTGATAATGTTAAAGGCAAATGAGTTGCGAGCATGCCAACTTCAGCAGTTACATTGTCAGATGCCCCAATCATGACAACCCCACCAGTTTGAATCCAATCCAATAATGCTTTTTGTGCATCCTCGGATAAATCAGCTAAAACATATTCATCGATAATGATAAAATTCGCTAGTCCATATGAAGATGCAGCCGTTGGAAATTCAAAATTCTTTATTTGACCAAGATGAATCGTTTGCTGATCGCCCATCGAATTTAGCTTCATAGAAGAAAACGGACGAACTCGATCAGCACTTTCAGATAACGTTAAAACAAAAGTAGATTCTGGTCCGTAAAAATTGGGACGGACCGATTTATTTCCCTTATAGGAAATTTCTTTACCGCTTTCCCAATCCCCTTCATAAAAATAAAACATTTGCGAGTTTGTTCCTGAATACATAAATTCATCAGATAAACCAGGCAATGCTAAGTTAATGGTTTTCGTTTCACCTGATCCGACCGTAATCGGAAAGGCTTTTGCAGAACCCACACCGTATGATTCAGAGGAATCAATCACTAAGTCCCCTGAAAATTCATCCCCTTTGTTTGTAATGGTTAAAGTTAATGGTAATCCTTGTCCATGTTTAACTTTGTTTTGAAATCCTGCTGTCGCTTTTACATCTAATTGGGATGCTGCATACGCTTCTGAATAAGTCATATTGCTTAGAAAAAATAATAAACATAATGCAAAACACCACCGTAAAAATTGCTTCATTTGTACTTCCCCCTTCTCTCTATATTAATTAGTACGAAACAACTAAATATAAGTTGCGGGAAAATGAAAATAATAACATTTTTTTGAAAGAAAGAAGGATTGTTTCTTCATCATTAATCTTTTTTGTTCTCATTGTTTTCTTCGTCAGCTAAGCTAGCCATATATTTTGAAATAACTTTGGGAATTGGTACTCCAATTTGATGTAGATTTTCGATAATCGATAATCCCTCCATCCCAATGTAAAAATAGAGAGCAATTGTTTTAAATGCAGGAACATCAGTGGTAGTTAACGCATCCAACCAATTTGCTAAAATGATGACCAACATAATGGTGGCTTTTTTCAAAAATCCTTTATAGCCAATTTTTGAGTTTACTTGTCGTTTGATTGCTGCTTTGATTAATCCCGTAAAAATATCAATACACATAAAAACGATAAGTACCGTCATTAACATTTCCCAGCCTCCTACGATATATAAAAACCATGAGCTAACAAATGTTGTAGACAATATTATTTTCCCCATACCTCTCACCTCCTTTCATTTAAACCTAAATAAAAACCCTTCATATTGAAGGGTTTTACATAAACACATGACTAGGTACATTCTATCGAGAAGACAGTTCATTCCTGCTAAATACACATATTCTCGTCTTTTATCTTAGGCTGAATGCTAGTAATATATATTTTTTCTCAACAATCCTTCTAGTTAATATATGTTTCTGAATCTATTATTGACCCTCCGTATTTGAGAATATGAACAGCAATGATACAGCTTCAGATTTATGTGGTGCTATAGATACCTTCATCATTGAAAATGGAGCTGGATGTCAGTAGTACCGTGAATAAATCTTTAATCGAGTAGGAGGGAGCGATTAACTCCCGACCTCTCACACCACCGTACGTACGGTTCTCGTATACGGCGGTTCAACCTATTGAGTATCTACGCTCATATATTGCGGACATTTCTTTCAGTCCCCAGTGTATGAGCTTTT
>NZ_JBYNRN010000038.1:0-56184 GCF_057785155.1 Paenisporosarcina sp. | reverse complement strand
TGAAAGAGGATATTGAAAAAGAAGTCAACAACTTTTTAACTTCCTATGATCTTGATGCTTATATATTAAAAGTTGTACATTATCGTCAAAAGGAAGCCAGCGATGAACTGACCGAGGGAGAGAAGGAGAAAATTGAGGATGCTCAGGAACTTGAAAAAGCTATTATGAATGAACCGAAATTACAAGACTATGAACTTATATCTGCATTTGTGAGGATTAATGATGTAGAGAAGTTTATTCCCTTAGTAATTTCAGTGACGGAAACAAGGATAGAAGAAATTAAGAGCATTGTATACAACATTGTAAGGGAAAAAAATATGAATGGGTTCACAATAAAAGTATTTTTAGTTGATCCTGAGAAAGAAAAGACAGCACAAAGATGGAGCACTGTTGTAAGTTCAATAAACGATGGATTAATGGGAAAAAAAGAATTAAAAGTTGAGGAAGTCCATTTTTCTTTTTATGAAACACCACTTATATTTTCCATAAAAACATCTATTAAATCAACAGATCCAAATGCCGAGGAAATAGCATGGGGAATTGAAAATACTATTCGAGAATTTATTGAATCTAATGAAGTAGAAAGTATAGTAAAAGGAGATTCATACAAAATCATTATCTATAGCAGAGATGAGAAGAAAATAAAAATATCCCAGTAGCTTGATAGGGAGATACTATTCTTATATAAATTTTCAAAAGGAGGTAACTTGTTGGAAAAATGGAAAAAGGGTCTAAGTGCGGCCAGTTTAATTGTTATTGTAATGGTGGTTGTAGTAGCATTCCTCATTGAACGAACAAGTCACAAAGTTAGTGTTGATAATAAGCAAGTTGAACAAGCATATATCGATGACTTATCTAAAAGGACAGTAAAATTAGCAAAATTATTGAAACAGAATGAGAATTTTTCATTAAATTTAATTAAGCTTGATATAGAAAACTTTCCAAATCGAGTGATTTACGTAAATTTGATATCCAATAGCTTAAATGTAAATGATATTGAGAAATCGGTTCGTGAGATACTCCAATCAGATAAGGCTCAATCATTGATTAAGGAAAAAGAAACATTTGATATTGTTGTTTTAAATAAAGATGGAGAAAAAGTAAATTAAAATACAAAAAAACTACTTGATTATATTTAATCGAAGTAGTTTTTGAAACTAAATTCACTTTAGTCATTAAGCACAACATATACTGTGTCAGTAAAATCAGCAGGTCCAATTCTAACGTAAAACTCTGCTTTACCATTTGAACCATCAACATACTTCCCTATGTCATACAAAGTATAACAATATGAACTACTGGCACTACTATTGTGGTGGTACCCCAAGTCTATCAAAGTATCGTTTGTAGTCCCATCATCTTCATATACCGCTATCATGAATCCATTGTATGCCTGTAAATCTGACACGCAGACCTGAAAATTCCCTCCACCAGATTCAACAATAGGAGTTTCCTTATAACCTGATCCTCCTGGAATTGTGTAAGTACTACCATGTAGGGTTTGCCAGCCAGCAGCTTGTGTAGAAAAATCATTAGCATAAGTTAAAGAGGGAACTAATAAACCCAATGCCAACACAAGGAAGCCTATTCCGAACTTGTTCAATACTACTTTTGCCATATATACTCTCCCCCATTTTTAATTTTTATTACTAAATATTAAATTCTATAAATATTTTTAATATCCTTTTATATTTAATACATTATTATCAAAATTTAGAATATTATTAATAACATTGATAATCACTTGTATAAATGTCTATAAAAACCAGGGGTTGAAGTCTAGGTTTATTGGAAAAGAGTCCTAAAAATAAACAATGCCAATTCGAAATTAGCATTGTTTATTTTTAGATTGGTTGGATATTTATTCATCGGATGACAAAAGCAAAACCACCAAAAGCCCGTCAACTCAACGATGTATATTCGGTGAATAAAAGATAGATCGGGGAAAAGAGGAAGAAGTGAGCGTTGGTATAGGTTGGCGTGTAGGGAACAACTTCCCTGAAGGGGTGTTATGTCAACCAACTCTGTAAGGGGTATACACTAATTTTGAAGGTTAATCTTTACCTAGAGTTGGGGGCGGGTATTTACAATACGTTCACATTTTGTAGAAGGTTTGTATATGGATGCTGGTGCCATGCGAATATTAGTTCTCCGAACGATTTGATTCAGGTTAACGGAATGACAACGGGTAAATACATATATGAACAGAATCCCGATATCCTTAACTATCCTGTAGCCCCCAACGAGAAAGGTAAAACGGCTAAAGAACTTGCACAATTGGTGATTAAATCAGTCATTGATTTTATTAACCTTAACCCTGCAGAGAATTAAAATTGGGTAATCAAGGAGTATGATAGATACTCATTGGACAGTTTTTTTGCGATACAATCCAAACGGTGTTGATTTATCACCCGCGGCAATTGAAATGATAAAAGGTGTTTCTCTCCATGGAAGGACTCGCTTGAACTTACGTTTCTTGATTTATTCCGTGAATTTAAAATCCTCTTCGATTCATCTATAGATTTTCATGAAATAACAGGAGGAAATGATCGGCTCCCTCAAGCATTTCTCCCACAACGATAACTTCGAACATACCTAAAAAAGAGTAGAGCAAAAACGTTCAGCAGAAGTGGATTTTTTAAACTTAAAGCGGTGGAAAATGTTAAAATTCTGTACATATTTCTAAGCTTGATGTATATTATAAGTAACAGAACCCACCACGCCTCTTAACAATGCGGACCACGGTGGGTCGTTTTTTTTTTTAGGGGGGCATTCCTGTGGAAACACGTCCAATAAAACATGCTAAAACATTTGAAGAGCAACTTCTAATTCTTCAAGATAGAGGAATAATCGTTGATAATCATCAAGCAGCCCTTTCAGCATTGCAAAAAGTGAATTATTATCGCCTTATCGCCTATGGCCTTACATTGAAAGATGAATCTAAAGATGATACCTATCTTGAAGGAACTACTTTTAGTAAGTTAATTTCTATATACGAATTTGATAAAAAATTACGCCAGTTATTGTTGGGTGCACTCGAAAGTATCGAAATCGCTTTCAGGGCACATATTTCTTATCATCACTCTCATGAATACGGAGCACTCGGATACTTAGATTCAGCTCATTTCTCAAATTCAGAGTATCACAAGAAGTTCATGAGCAATCTAGAACGATTTATAAATGATAGTAAAACAGAATTGTTTGTGGCTCATCATCACACTAAATATAGTGGAGTCTTTCCCGTTTGGGTGGCAATTGAAGTCCTTTCCTTTTCAACGTTATCGATGTTATTTAAAAACTTTAAAAATAAGGATAAGCAATACATATCTAAACACTATTATAATGTGCATTTTAAATATACACAGAGTTGGCTACATACCTTGACCACCATCAGAAATATTTGCGCTCATCACGGTCGGTTATACGGAAAAAAACTATCTATACAGCCTCAATTGTTTGATGATATACGTGAAAAAGTGAGCAATGATGAAGTATTTACGGCCATAATCGTACTGAGTAAACTATTAAGCAGCAATGAACGACTGAACCTTTCAACCTCTTTAAAGGCACTTGTTGACGAATATGATGAGTTTATCGACATATCACATATGGGTTTTCCTAAGGATTGGTACACTCTGTTATAAAAAACCTATATTTAGGGCTGCTCTCTTTACTGGGAGCAGTCTTTTCTTATAGAAAGAATTGGTTTGGAAGAAGTGATTTTAGTGTGCTGATAAAGGTTAATACGTAAAAAAGAGCATCGATATTGCATGCTCTCTTTGCCATCCTATTCTATTCGTAATAACTCTTTTCCATTTGTAAGCCAAGCTTTTACTTTTTGGTGTTCGGACTGTAGCTGTTCATAGTCTTGTTTCAATTTCTCATACGCCTTTGCCAAGTCATCAAAAGACGTCATCGCTAGTTGCAAATGATTGTGAATATCGTTCGAATTTTTGGTTCGACTTAGTTTTTGGAGATTGTACTGTTTGCGTAATGTTTTATTCCATCTGAATCCACATGCCTGTCTTGTCCGGCCAAGGATTGTTGAGGCTTCAATAAACGCTTGTAGTTGTGTTCTTCCTTCACGTACAAAGGTTAAAACTGTGTCTGCCAGAACTTTATCATCTTCTACCGTCCAACTATCTTTTCTTTTCTTCTCGTCCAAGCTACCACCCCCGTTTTTATTTACTATATGCAAAAGGAGACAGAACTTTAACATATTATTTGAGTGAGTGGTTAAAGCAATTGGCAGGAACCAATTATCTTGCTAAGAGAGAAATCTTACTTCAGTTTCTGTTTCCCTAAACTCTTTTTGACCATTCATAAGAATGAGCATTTCTAGCGCAGACATTTGAGGAAGGTTTTCCAGGAAAGTTTGGGCGTCATCAAAATTCGAGAAGGTAAACGCCTGTAGTTCTTCTTTAAAAGCCCATCCTTGATCGACAGTTTCTAACATAAAGATTCTTAAGATCGGACACTTTGAAGTTGGGTGCATGTTTTCACCGGCAATTGCGAGTCCAATATCATCTGTAGGGTTGAATATCGTCGTAAGAACCTCCATCTCATCCTCGAAATCCTTCGGCACAAATATGTTTACAGCTTCATGATTCATCGTGTCTAGTCCTCCCATATCTAACTATCTTTTACCTCTGTTTTTGTGTTTAATGTACTGAAATGTTGTGTGATTAGGTGATTTACTCGGTTTTTTCCTTGTGTGGCGTGTTTTAGTTAAGTAGGTTGCTTTCATGTGCTTATGTAATTCATCTTGAGGTTTGCTTTTGAGTAAATCAGTAACGTATGTTTTGTCAATCGTGTCAGGACCAAATTCATTGTTTATGTATGAAACTACTTTGGCTATGCTTCCTGAATAGGCATATGCCTTTACTATCTTTTGCCCTAATGTTGTCGCTTGATAGGTTTCTACGAGAGATACAAAATCTTCAAGCACCTTGATTTCTTTTTTGGCTGTATCAACTGTTTTTATATTCTTCATTTGTCCTCCTCTTACATGAGTTTTATCGTACTTTTACAGTATTCTCCATTTCGTGGGCGATTCCCTTTAAAACTAGATCAGTTAGAATCAAATACCTTCAGGGCGGCAGCACGATAGCTCCTAACAAAGCAGCAAATGCTTTGAAAGAAGCTCTAACGCGTCGCTTTCCTCTAAAAAGCCCGAGAACCACAATTTGTACAGCTTCGCCTACACTTCGTAGGTTCCTGTTCTTTTCTTTACGAGGAAACGAGCCGAAAAGATTGGCAAATAAAGAAATCAAGAAATGGAGGGCAGCCTATTGGCTGCCTTTGTTGTTGTATTTTTTGCTTTTGTCCTCCGGATCGTACAGATTCCCAGCCTGTCTAAGCCCGAAACAAAGGCAGATTCCTAGGCGTTCGCCCTCCCTCTGTTTCGGGCTTAGACAGGAGCCGACTAACTACCAAAACAACAGTCAAGGGGCGAAAAACTTTTTCACATCACGCTTGCGCAGAAAAACTTTTTACGCTGGAACCCTTGACTGGTCGGCTATTGGATCTGTTCGTCCTTCGTGTCAAAAGGCAAAAAATAATCCCTTTGGGACATTTACCGCCCGGAGAACAACACAAAAAAGGAGCGAAAAAATCATGAAATTAAACAAAGTGATTGAAATCGTACGTATTAAACAAGAAATCCGAGAGGTAGAAGAAGCCTATACGAGCTTACTACCTACACAAATCCGTTCTCCAAAAGATGCCATTGAATTCATTCAAGCCATGATAGCAGAGGAGGACAGAGAGGTGTTTTTGGTACTTTGCCTCAATGTAAAAAACCAGATTACTGCCGTTCATAAAAGCCATGTTGGGAGCTTAAATGCTAGCATTGTGCATCCGAGAGAAGTATTCAAATCCGCCATTCTCAATAACGCAGGGAGTATTTTGGTGTCGCATAACCATCCATCCGGCAACTGCCAGTATTCACCGGAGGATATTGAGGTTAGTAAACGACTGATGGAAGCCGGGGCGATTATGGGCATTGAGGTATTAGATTCCATCATTGTGAGTCCTGAAGACGGCATTTCTTTGAAAGAAAAAGGATTGCTTTAAATGCAAAAGGGGATGTTTCCCCTTTTGTTTTTATCCTATAAAGGAGGAATACCCATGGCGGAAAAGTGTTCATTAAATGAAGCACAGATAAGTGCGCTTCGTAGCCTTCACTTTTGGCGAAGAAATTTGTGTGTCGCATCCATCCATCAAGATGTCATCGAGTGCACCAAGAGCAGAAAAGCTATTTTGTTTGCGTTCCAATCATGCGATAAACTGAATATCCCATTTACTATTCAAAACCTTGTCATCTATGCAGCTTCACAAGATAAAGCTTTTGGTGATGTAAGGATGGGCAACTAATATTCCCCCCAGTAATTCTCTTTTTACTGGGGGATTGTCGTCACTAAAAACGCGATAAAGGAAGTTTGTTGAATCATTCAACAAAACTTGATACAATTATATTAGATGTTGAATGATTCAACAAGGGAGGGGATTCACTTGAAAAAGGCAACCATGGAAATTCTGACGAAGTGCCAGAATCTTAGATCTTATGTAGAAACAAAGGAACAACAGCATGACTTGAAATTATTAAATCAAAATGAACAAGTGCTCGTAGCACTTGCACGTTTCTTTGAATACGAAGAATCGCTTGATTTGAACCTCATGTTTAAAGTAATGGATTCCGATTGGATGGAATTCGCGATAAATCGATTACTTACTTACTTTTATTCCGACACTTTTCATGCAAAATCATTTAAACCGCTGATTATTAAGAATCCAAATGATTTATTAAGCCAGAAGGATATTGGTAAGCTGATGAATGAGCATGGAGGAAACATGGATACCAAGAAAATTCACATGTTGCGCAAGAGGGGGAAACTGCCCACTGAAACAGCCTTAATTGGAGGAAAACCATACTGGCTAAAAGAAGAAATCGAAACGTATATCCATGATTTACCGATAAAAACAAAAGATACACACTAGACAAATCGTTGAATCCCCCTCACAATAAGAACAAACGTTCTTGTCGTGGGGGGGATTCTTTGTGAAAGCATTACCAAATCGCACTATTGCTTGTCTGGATATGAGATCGTTTTACGCAAGTTGTGCTGCTGCTAACCTGGGATTAGATGTCATGCAAGAAGCCATCGCCGTTATTGGCAACTTAGAACAAAAGGGCAGTGTGGTGCTGGCTGCATCCCCACGAATGAAAAAGGAATTTGGCGTTAAGACCGGAACACGCTTGTTTGAAATCCCAAACCATCCAGATATACGCTTAATCGAACCACAAATGCAATTTTTTGTAGATATATCAATGGAAATCACACGATTGATTAACGAATATGTTCCGAAAGAAGCGATTCATGTCTACAGCGTTGATGAATGTTTTTTTGATTTATCTGGCACCGAACGATTGTGGGGATCCCTCGACGATACAATTCGACGTATACAAGATGACTTGTTGAATCTCTTTCAATTGCCTTCTGCAGTAGGTATCGGTCCTAATATGTTGATGGCCAAATTGGCATTGGATTTAGAAGCTAAGAAGACCGGTGTTGCGAAATGGACATATGAAGATGTACCTCAAAAGTTATGGCCAGTAAGTCCATTAAGCGAAATGTGGGGAATTGGGCGACGTATGGAACAAAACCTTCATGCCATGGGAATCTATACAGTTGGAGATATCGCAAATGCTGATTTGAAATCACTTGAAGCACGTTTTGGCGTGATGGGGAATCAGCTTTATCATCATGCCTGGGGAATTGATTTGTCAGAATTAGGAGCACCCATATTAGAAGGTCAAGTTAGTTATGGAAAAGGACAAATCTTATTTCGTGACTATGTAAAGAAGGAAGACATCTTCACTGTTTTGCTCGAAATGTGTGAAGACGTAGCGAGACGTGCACGTGAGGCTGGTAAAGTAGGACGAACAGTCCATTTAAGCATGGGCTATAGTAAAGAAGTGTTTGGTGGAGGATTTTCCCGTTCAAGGACGATTGAAGAAGCAACGAATGAAACCCTAAATATCTATCGTGTGTGCCAAAATCTTTTTGACGAGTTCCACCAAGATAAACCAGTCCGTCAAATTTCTTTATCGATAACTAATCTGGAAGATGAGTCGTCTATGCAACTCAGCCTTTTTGAAGAACGCAAATGGCAAAAGCGTAAATTAGGAGAGACGATGGATCAAATTCGTAGAAAATATGGAACCACAGCTATCTTACGTGCAGTATCTTATACGGCTGCTGGTACAGCAATTCACCGTTCAAGATTACTTGGTGGACACAAAAAATAGTAATCAAATTATAATAGTATTTTTCTAAGCTATGAAAAATACTATTAGTGATATTTCATAAATAAAGAGGACCATTTGGTGCTGCACCCCAAAAGTTAGAGTTATAAATCTAACTTTTGGGGTGTTTTTTATATGGCAAAATATAGCGATGAATTAAAATTGAAAGTTGTGCGCGCCTATTTAGAAGGTTCCTTGGGATACACATTTTTAGCTAAAGCATTTATTATTTCTACTGAATCTCTAATACAACGATGGGTTCGTGCTTATAAAGAATTCGTTGAAGTTGGTTTGCGTAGGATAAGTGTAAAACATGTTTATTCTGTTAAATTCAAACTGGATGTATTAAACTTTATGAAACAAACAGGTGCTTCTTATCAAGACACAGCGAATCAATTTAACATGAATAATCCAACTTTAATAGCGAATTGGAACAGTAAATTTTTAAAAGAAGGGATAGAAGGCCTGAAAGAAAAAGTGAAGGGACGGCTTCCTATGTCTAAAATCCTAAAATCAAAACTGTAAAACAAGAAAGTACAGAATCTCGTGAAGAACAGTTAGAATGTGAAATTGAGCTCCTTCGTCCTTTACGGGAGAACCCAAATACCTATCTCGAAAAGTACAAGCAGCGTTGGCATTCGACTCAAAGAAGAAGGATTCTGATTAAAAGATGTATTGAAACAAGTAGATATTCCAGAAGCGACGTGCCATTATCACATCAAACAATTGAACAATGCAGATCCAAATCAAGAATGGAAATGGTTAAATTTCAGCCCATTTTCACAAACATGAAGGAAGGTATGGTTATCGGCGGATTTACTTAGCATTACGAGCGCAAGGTTATGTCATTAACCATAAAAAAGTACAACGATTTATGGGGGAACTGAATTTAAAGTGTGTGAAGTTCAAACGTAAATCTCGTTATAATTCATTTACAGGGAAAGTTGGCAAAGTCGCTAAAAACCTTCTAAACCGTCGATTTACGACACCTTATCGTCTCCAGAAACTCGTAACGGATGTAACAGAGTTTAACTGTACAGACGATGAAAAGATGAAAAGCTGTATTTAAGTCCGATTCTAGACCTCTATAATGGCGAAATTATTTCTTATGGGTTTTCGAAAAGACCAACATTGGATTTTGTTTTTGCGCCACTAGATCAAGCGATTAAAATCATTGAAAAGGAAGCCACCTATCGAACAACGATTCACTCAGTCAAGGCTGGCATTACCAGCATAGTAAATGGGTGGAAATATTAAAAACGAACAAAATTTTTCAAAGCATGTTTCGAAAAGCAACGTGTGCAGACAATGCGACGATGGAAAATTTCTTTGGCTTACTAAAGCAAGAAATGTATTACGGTGAAGAATTAATGTCGTATGGAGAATTGAAGAAGAAAATTGAACATTATATCCATTACTATAATCATGTTAAACAAAAACTGGCCGGCATGAGTCCAGTAAAATACCGAACTCATGCCAACCAATCAGCTGCATAAATAAAACTATAACTTTAAGGTTCTTTTTATTTTGTTCTTGTTAAACTAAACCTGTTAGTTTAAGTTAAACCCCCACGACCTCTTTTTTAGTTTTGCAGCGAAAGAGAGCTTGGATTACCAAGCTCTCTTTCGCTATTTACAACTGTCACAAAGGAGCTCTTAGAAATAACTTCTGTAATGATACAGCATTGCTACGAGTGATATGATGGTGTATGCCAAAGATGTGAAAAAAGCAATATTAGGTGAAAACTCAACCTTTTGACTTTCCATTCTAATGCCCGTAGAACCTTGAACGGTCATATCTAAGTGTCGAGAACTAAAACCACCCTTAGAAGTAAAAAACCAAATAATAGCGGTAGCTGCCAATCCAATGAAAAATGAGGAGTCAAGTAATTTTGTTTGGGTGTAATATGTTAAACCGAAATTCAAACCTAATAAAAATAATAAAGTTATAACGATGGTTATTAATCGTCGTTTCATATTTTCTTATCCCCCTTATCCACTCTTTCCATCCACTATGTAGGTATCAGTGCATCCCAATCATTTTCCACAGTCCTACGTACTTGAATTTTACAAGAAGTTAATGTTTATATTCCAAAGTCAGTAAAAAATATGAAAACTATGTAGAAGGAACTGCGTAATTTGGACTCTGTTGAGAAATAGCGGAATTAGTCATTACATATATATCAGTACATATTTTGGATAACAATGCTAAGTCATGAGAAACAATAATTATTATTGCATTTCTTGATTTTGATTTAATTAAATTTTCTAATAAATTCAAAGAATTTTTATCTAAACTATTGGTAGGCTCATCAATAAGATAAATTGGTGAATTTGAATAAAATAATCGATAAAGAGCCAACCTTTGCCACTGACCACCAGACAGCTGCCTACTCTCTTCATACCAATCACCTAATCTGGTCTCATCATTGAAATTGTTTTTAAACACAAAAGAATCTGGATCAATATTATATATAAATTCCAATATATCATTACCTTTGGCTTTTAATTTTTCCACATTTGACAATCCTACATTTTCACTTAGTGTGAATTCATATCTAGAAGGATTTTGCTGTAAGGTCTGACACAGTTTAATTCTTTGATTATCTGGGATAGAGGCAGAGGGAATATTGTTAAAGTATAATTCTCCAGATGTTAATTTCTTTAGTCCTTGAATTATATCTATTAAAGTGGATTTTCCAATCCCATTTTGCCCCGTTATACCCACAATAGAACCAGTAGAAAACTCAAAATTCAAATTCTTGAATATTTCAACTCCATTTATACTGTATGAAAGATTATACGCTGTCAAACTGATTGGTATTTCAATATTATTTTCATGTTCATATATGAGACATTTTTCTTTAGATTGTTCTACTTCTAAAAATTCTCTTAGATTATCAACATATAACCAATCACTATGAAAGCCGCCAAATGTAACAATAAATGACTGAACCCTTTGAAAAACAATTCCAAGTGATTGTAAAATGGACATTAAAGTACCAATTAATAATTGGCCTTGCAATGCCATAATTATAGTCTTGTATTGAGCAAGTCCAATAGCAAAAACACCTAATAAGGATGTGAAGACATTAACAATTGTTTCTTTTTGCGACAAAGATTTTTTGGGTTTAAATATTTTTCCAAACATTTCTAAGTGCTTTTCCATTAGATATTTCATTGAAGAATACTGAACAATTTCTTTTAGAAAACTTGGTGTGGTAGATATATACGTCAAATAAAATTGTTCTCTATTAAATTTATTAAGTTTCTGTGATAAAGAAAAATTTTTATTGTTAAAATAATATTGTGCTATACCTTTAAACTTTTTTCCATTTCTAACATATTTACTTAATATTTTATAATAATTAAGTTTTGTTATAAAATAATTTATAATGAATATTTAGATTTATCTAATTAGTAGAGGGAGTATGAGGATATGAATATCGCTAATAAAGTTTTATTTTTATTTTGTGTGCTGCTATTAATAATTGTTTTATCTGCCTGTAAGCAAACTGAACAATCTCACAAAAATAAAATTATGGAAAATGAACATTTACAAAATGAGCAACAAAATATATCCTATTCTTTTAAAAACCCCAATACAGGCCAAGAATTTAATGTAATTCATGCTTATATGCTATATGAAAACTATTTTGAAACTGTAAACGATAATCCAAATGAATCACCACACCAATTATATCAACAGGTGATTATCGATCCTATATATGATGCGTGTTTTAAAGGTGCGGAATATGATAATTTTAGTGTATTTGAATGGACACCGGCAGAAAGTGATTTTAATAATATTAAGGATCAAATTGAATCATTGGATAAAGATCATATGAATAATTTATTTGAGGAATCCCTTGTTAAATCTTCAGACATACTTTCCTCAGATAAAAAAACAACAGTATGTGTGTTTCCTGAAAATGAAAGATTTCCTTCTGACATGATGACATTGGGAACAGGGAAAATTACGGTCTTTCTCAGTGAGCTTAATAATTATTTTAAATTGAGTGAACTCGATAATTATACTAAATCAGGTGTTTCGCATGAATATCATCATAGTGTTTGGACCGAAAAGCATTATTCGGATGATTATTTTATGACAGTTTTAGATTATTTAATAATGGAAGGTCAGGCCGTGATGTTTGAAACCTTAGTATATCCCGATTCAAATAGTAGTGAGTTTGTGGTGGACGAAAGCTTTAACAAAGAGTATTGGAGTAAGATTGAATCCTATCTTGAGAGTAGTCATTCCGTTGAGTTTGTAATAGGTGGCTCTAATGGTTTACCTGATTATTATGGCTATAGTGAAGGATATAAAATGATTAGATCTTACTTAAACTTGCATCCCGATATGACAGTAGAAGAATGGACATCCAAAAGTCCACAGGAAATATTTGAAGAAGGAAACTACATAGCTAACTATGAGTAGTTTTCTTAATCAATGGTCTACAAAATATGTGTCCTTTTCTATCTTGTAGAAAAGGATTTTTTTGTTTATATTCATGAAACTCTTCTCTCACTAAACTTCTGCGTTAGTTGAATAAGAATTTTTCATATTTAATTTTTACATAAATATCCATTTTTTGATAATTCGTTACACAAAGATAACTCTTCTCTTAAATCCATCAGAAGACCAGTAATCTAAGTTCAATAATCTTTTCAAAGCCTTGAAGTTTTCAGCATTAGAATATTGATCGTAGTGGTTATAACAAATAATAAACACCTCTTGAAAAGTTTCCTGAGCAGTTCCCTAATCTTTTAAATAACTGTAGGCAACCCTGATCATTTTATCTCCATATTCATTCATAATGTCTTCTAACCAAGTTTCTTGTAAATCATCATAAGTTTCTTTTTTTATTGCAATAAACTCCATTTTCCCACCCCATTTAAGTATCACTAAAACGAATGAGGTGCTTTTTACGTTTCAAATTGAAAAAATAAAATTTAAAAAGAACGATGATCTCTTACATTGGGTCAACGTCTTCTCAACAAAAAATTTAAGTTTTCCTTTGTTGAATCCTTCATTTTTATGAAGATAAATCATTAGCTTATACCTTTAGTTCTTAGTTCCTTCTTCAATTAAACTGCTGCGTTAGTTTAAGTGAAATCCTTCACATACGATAATTTTATTTTAACATAAATATCCAAATCTTCTCTTGAATTATTTAGGTATGGACTGTTAATTATAAATGGGAGATGTAACAAAACCCGTCCTTTTCTGAACACGACACTACGGGGTCTCAAAGATATCAATTTTATTCTATTGTTTGTATCAAAACTCTGCCCATTATTCTATGTTCAATAACCTTATTCCTTTAGTCTTATGTTACAATCAATTTAGGATTAAATTGGAAATGGGGAATGAATGTGTTAATTGGATATGCTCGTGTCTCAACAGGTTTACAAAACTTGGATTTGCAAACAGATGCACTGACTCAATATGGATGTACAAAGATTTTTCACGATAAGATGAGTGGATCGAAAAAACAACGGCCTGGATTGGAAGAAGCTCTCCAATATGCACGTCAAGGGGATACCATCGTTGTATGGAGATTGGATCGTCTGGGCCGTAACATGCAGGACTTAATTGACCTAGTCAACAACTTGAATGATCAAAACATTGGGTTTCACAGTCTTCAAGAGAATATAACAATGGATCGGAGTAATGCTACCGGCCAACTAATGTTTCATCTCTTTGCAGCATTTGCTGAGTTTGAACGAAATCTGATTCAAGAACGCTCTGCTGCAGGACGAGTGGCGGCGAAAGCAAGGGGGCGTCTTGGCGGACGTCCAGAGAAATATGGAGATAAAGATATTGAAATGATGAAGGCTCTTATTGAGGGAGGCACACCAATCAAAGATGTGGCAGAAAGATGGGGAGTTTCTCGAACAACAATTTATCGCTATTTAGAACGTAAGTAATCTGATTAGATATGGAGTAAGGAATTACAAAAACCATACAGTATATTATATATAGAAGAAACTCACTTCAGAATAAATGAATTCCCTAGTGTATTCTTCTTTTAATTGGTATTACTCTGGGGGGCAGTATTATTTGCATTACTTTATTTTAGAGTTTATATCGGAATATTTCAAAGTCTTATTCAGGGGTGACTTAAATGTTTGTATCAGAAAAATTTTATAACGGAGATACTAAAATTGCATACCTAGATACTATTCCAAATCTAAAGACTCGTAAAATTACTGCATTTCCCTTTATGAAGGCGAAAAATATAGAAGAAGTCTTAGGTAAAGATATGTTCGAAATGAATTTAGATGAACTTGGATTGGTTATAGAAGATTTGTCAGTCTCAACGCATGACTCTGCATACATTAGTACGATAAAATTTAAAAATTATATTGATTGGGCTATAGAGCACGGATATAAAGAAAGTAGTATTAATCCTTTATCTGGGCTAGAGAATATTAAGGAATGGTCTAATCAGTTCGTGGCAGCCGATAAACAAAATGCTTTTACTAGACAAGAGATTTTAAGTATGTGCGAGAATTTAATTAACTATGTGGATCGAGCAGTCTTGTTAGCACTTTTTGAGGGCATTAATGGTGAAGGTTTCTCTGAACTACTGAACTTAAGAACTAAATACTTGAAGGAAGAAAATGATAAATTCTTTGCTAGACTATTTGATAACAATGGAAGAGAACGGAGAATAGAGGTTTCCAAGGAATTGTTTGGTTTTCTCCATAAAACAGATATGGAAGAAGAATACATTAATAAAAATGGACTTACAGAGAAGAATCAACAAAGTACTAGTAATCTATTGGATTCCACCTATATTTTCAAGAAAACAACAAGAGGGAAACGAGAAGGTAATTTAGATGTGCATTTTGTAAATCGTAAATTTCGAATCTATAAAGAGATTTTTGGGTTAAAGTACCTGAAATCAAGAGATATTGAGGTTTCAGGCATGATGTACATGGCGAATGAGCTATTTAAAAGAGATGGACAATTCAAACAAGCTCATTTGGAAGAGATTGGAACACGATTTAATTCAGCTATGATAAGAGTTAATAAATATGATTATAGGAATACCAACTTAATAAAAAATCTAATCAAAATAAAATATAGTGAATTATATGGATACGATCTATTCGAAAAAGCTAATAATACCGATTTATAATTAGTATTTTATACGTTATTCTACTTAGTTTTATATGATTATACTGAGTGTGTAATTCCCATTACACACTCCAAAAATCACAAAAATACTATCGGTAATTTTTTTTATGATAATCGAAAATCTTCCAAGCGTACTCAAGATTATCTCTTCCTAATTCGTGTCCTTTCTTCAGACTCAGAGCTGATAAATGTAATTCATTACTGGTATCAAGACAATGGACGATATTGGTTTCTGGGTGAATCGCAAAGTATGAATCATCAAAACGAGTATGGCAATTAGGACATAATACAATCAAGTTGTTGTAGGAATCTTGTCCTTTATGTTCTTCATTAAAAGGACGAATATGATGGGCTTCTGTAATATAGCGATCCCTACTTTTTAGATTAGAATTACACAGTTGACATGTTCCCTCATACTTACTTTTAATTCTTCGTGCCATCTGAGAATCCCTAATCCGACGTCGGAGAAGAATTATGGTTGTCCGTTGATTAGTTTCTGCAGTTCCATTTAATATTTCAGTTGTCACATTGTTTTGTTTTTCATATGGCTCTCTTTTTTGACTATGCCACTTTTTCTTCCACATCATATATTCCTCATCTAATCTCGAGGTAACAATTTGGTGGAAAAATTCTTCCGGATCTATTTGATTACTTTCGTAATATTTTTTTAAAGTGTGTTTCTTAGCAGAAATCTTTTCTTTAGCGAGTCTAAGATAAGACATAGGAATACCGTGTTGAAAAAGTGTGGTTAGTCCAATATAAGGGTCTTCATCGTAGAGGTTTTCAAAATCTTCATAGGATAAACTTAATTTTTCAATCCTAGCTAAACGATATTCTTGCATTGCTGTATACACTTTTTCAAATTTTTCAAAAGGACTAGACTTACTTAAAGGTTGATTATAATATTGCTCCATATATATTACATATTCTTCTTCAGTTCTAAGTAGATATTCAAGAATAGTATGTTGCCATTTTGGCAATTGATTTAATAAAGGAATTAATTTTTCTTCCACTACAAAACCTCCAAGTACAAAAGAAAGTTTAATTATTAAATTATAAATCCATTATTTCTTCACAAATACTTATCTAGTGTCGAATTCTGGACCTATAAGTAAGGCATCATCAACGTCTATACTATTTGAAAAATCTGGATATTCTTCATATAATTCATTTTTTAATAGCCTTCCATTTTTATGTTTTTGAACTCCGCCCCACTGTTTGAAAAAGAATGCTACACCTTCAGCTTTACATTGTACTTTAATTTCCCATGCCCACTCTTCTTCCATTGGTCGAGCTTTTGGACCTGATTCTCCTCCAACGATTACCCAATGTATTCCTTGAAGATTCATATTAGTTAATGGCCCCAGTAATGGCTCACACGACAAAAACCTCACATTGGCGGGTACATTTCTTAAGTCATTAATTCGGTTAAATACAGTGCTATTTTCCACACTAACTCCCATCCAAATGTTTGGGCTCCAATGAAGTTCATGTGCCAGTTCAGACAACCTTGAAGAGCGTTTTGTTAAAATTTGGTACGTATGTTGAGGTGTATTATTCATTGTATTAAACACCTTTTTAATGAAATCCAATGGTACTTCTTCATGAAATAAATCAGACATCGAATTAACAAAAACTTTTCTAGGTTTGCTCCACTTATATGGAGCTTCTATTAAATCAGACTGCAACGTCACGTTAAAACCGTTTGTGTATCGTGGACTTCCCATCGCTGTTAATCGTTTTGCCATTCTTTCAGCGTAGCAATGCTTGCATCCTTGAGACACTTTGCTACAACCGGTTACTGGGTTCCAAGTAGCTTCAGTCCATTCAATTGATGAAGATCCAGACATGTGAACGCCTCCTTTATTGCATTGTATAGTTAAAAAAGCATTTTGCATAGAAAAAAGAACACGTGTTCCCTTTTTACTTAAAAGTTATAATACACTCGTTTGCAAAAGTTCCTTTATTTCTTTTTTTATTAAATGGCTTTATCACTTCAGTCATATAACCACCATTTTCCAGAAGCTTTAATGCACCCTTCATATAATTTTCAACCGGGTAAATTGTTTGAGTAATCACGAAACTCTCAATATCAGGCACGGTGACTTTAAGAGATTTAAATTCACTTAGTATTTGGTCGGCTAGACTTTGAATTAGTTCTGTTTCTGCTGCCTCCTTAACAAACTCAAACTCAATTTGTGTGGATTCTTTTCGATCATCAAACATGTATAAGCCTGTATCATCAACTTTCCACATAGCCTTCTTCATAGCCTTTAATCCTTTTTCATTTCTTGTTCCATAGAAAAGTATAAGTTTTGTTCTTCCATTTTTTTTAATTTCAAACGTAAAAACAAATTTAACATCCGTATTTTCTAGTAATTGACGTGAATAGAAATCAACAATTAGTTGTTTCCTTTCCAATGGAGGTTTGTCTGAAACTAACTTTTGTAAAGTATCTATGTCCTCAGTTCCAAAATGCTTGCGCATATGCTCTTGGATTTTCTTGTTCTTTGCAGTCAAAAATCTATTCGTTTCTTCATAAATGAAGTTAATAAAAATTTCAGATTTACTATTATCCAAATACTTACTTATAATAGAAAAAGGTGTATCTTTAAATCCAAATGGATCAATAAAACAAAAGCTAGGCATCAACGTTTGCCCTTTTTCAATGCCTTGAAGAACGCTCGTCATTGTTTCATTAAAGGAACTATTAACACACGCAACCTGGATTGTAGGATGAGCAGGAATCGACTCAAAGCCATTTTTATCTGATAAATCTAAAGAAGTCAAAGTGTTAATATTTTTTATCAACTTTCTATAGTTACTTTCATCTGCTTCTATTAATAATATAAATATTTTTGGAGCATCCCACTTGTGATGTATGCATTGCTCACAAAACTGAACTACTTTTTTTATAAGTCTAATTGAAGACCCATCTTCTCCATTGTCATAATCACCAGATCCAGCAAAACCATCAATTACCAACGCACTTTGACCATAAGGACCCAACGTGACTTTTCTCATCCATTCGACAATATAATTGTCTAATATTCTTAACTTAGCATCACTATGTTGCTGTAATTCCGCAAAAAAACTTGTCGTTGTCATACTTACCCCCATAAATTTACTCAGAGTTTTTTAAACTAATAATTGTAAATATAACATTTTAATGGAAAGATGAAATAGATTCGACATTATTAGACACGAGAAAAACCGAGAAAAGTGCGCTCAGTCCTTTTGTTTATTTACCTCGTTTAAATTTGCTCTCCGCACTGTTTACATTCATACATCAGGTGAACAGTCAGATTTCCATCTAGAATAACTTGCCACTCCGCAAGAAAATCCCATACTTTTTGACCCGAATGTAACGTTTTCCTATAAGTGTTACATTCGATTAAAGGAAAAACACGTTAAAACTAACTTTAATACGGTTGCTACATAAGAACTCACTTCAAAACTTACTAGTTAAGACAATCCGGTCATGTCTTAACAAATAACAGTCGTCACTCGTGAACATTCGATATAGTCATTCGTTCAATACCAATCACAACCATCCCTCTATTCTTAGAATTGATGATGTGGAAATAATATAGGTTGATTAATAAAAAGTTCTATTAACATTGGTGTAAATAATTTCAAATTTTTATATAAATCTCCTTGTTATTGTAATTTTATTAATTTATAATAAATTCTGAAAGTTTAAATAACTTTCAGAAAGGGGAATTGTTAATGAAGATTAGTAGTAAGTTATCTTTAGCTCTTTTAATGATGATTGTTATTTTCATGGGAATTAACACTAATGAAATTTATGCTGCAGAAAAAGAGGCCAAAGCAGAAACAGTAGATGTCGTGAAGCTAAAAAAAGAGCTTGTAGAAAAGCATAAAAACAAAGATAAAAAATACAATATAAACGAACTTAAGGACAGAACTAAATTCGTAGAATCAGAGATTCATAGAATGTATCAAGAAGGACTTTCTGAAGATGAAATTAATCAGAGAACAAATGAATTAGGATTATATAAATTAGATATACCTGAAGAAGAGCCTACGTTTAGTATCAACAGTAGTAGATCTAATGTTACTATTTCTAAGCCAAGTATTTATTATGACTCATTTTCTAGTCAATGGTTTGTATCAGCAAACGGAAATTGGTTGAATGAAGGTTGGAAAGACGATGTTCCTCCTTGTTGTTATCCGACAAATATTGGTTATGATGATGCCTTTGGCATAACTTACTACAATACAAGTGGTACTTATGCAACTGTTGTTAAGAGCTCTTCATTTGTAGCAAGAAGTAGTAGAGGTTGGACGGAAAGTTCTTCATATCCATCAGATGGTAATGGGAAAATTGGTGTAGCATTTCAATACCAGGATAAAGTGAGATTATACCAGACGTGTTGTAATGCTTTAGAGTATTTAGGAGAGAGTTTTTCGGTAGTTATGACGTATGACAGTGGATTTTCTAAATTTAATGGTTATGCAAGGACTTTTTATACGCACACGTGGTCTAATTCCGATATCAGTGGTATTACATTTGGAGTTGGAAAAGGTAGTTACAATGTAGAAGTCAGGTTATCAGATACAAGTAAAGGATGGACAATTTATTCAACTGGCGACACCGCATTCTAAGGAAAGAAGGATTTAATATGAAAGGGTACCCAGTATCTATTGTTGTGCTTGGAGTTTGCATGGTGTTATCTGCCTGGATTCTTTCAAATGCAATTACAAATTCAAAAACAGATAATCCAAGGACAGTTAACATTAGTGAAAACGTTGTGAGTGAGTATGAACTAATTATCACTGACGGTTGGCTATATCTTTATGATAACACCAATGGACAAGTTTTTAGAAAGTTGGTTGATGACGATCCTAGTTCTTCCTGGGAAACGTTAAAACAACCTTAATTTTTCAAGTTAAAGTGATCAGTTTTGCTTACCAGAGCAAATTCTGGTCACTTTAATGTTGTAATAACCTATCAGTCTATTAGTTGGGCTCGAAGCCCAAAGTAGATCGACCTTCTTCTCCTATCCTTGGTGGTATAACTCTGGTTTTGCGTTACATGGATGGCTAACAGGGGCTTAGTTGAAGATTCGACTTCCGAAAAAAATTGACTCGCTAAATCTTAAACCAATCTTAATTTAAAGGTCCCCCTGCTATTTGTTATGTCCAAATTACACTGCCCCCTAAAATTGATTCCCCTCTTCTTACAAACCATAACCAGATTAATTTATCTCGCTGTCAGGTATTAATAATACGAATGTAACGTTTTCCTACAAGTGTTACATTCATCTGTTCACAAATAGACACGCATCCCCCATCGTCTTCTATCAGATCCAAACAAGCAACCAGTCGATTTCCCTTTATCTCTTCCAGTTTATAGGCTATCGTTATATCATAATGAATCAGGAGTTCTATACGTAGCTAGGAGGAGAAGCGAGGATGACTGCTCTACGACATTCAACCGTCCAGCCGATTCGAAGTAAAGATAAAATAGAAGAAATCAAACAGCTATTAAAACAACAATCACTCCGGGATTATTTTCTGTTCGTAATGGGGATTAACTGCGGATTACGGATTAGCGATATGCTTCAACTGAGGGTTCAAGACGTGGCAGGAAAAGAACATCTGCGACTTCGAGAAGGCAAAACAGACAAATTCAAGAAATTCCGACTAAATGCGTCACTACAAAACGAAATCGCTAGGTATGTAGCTGGCAGGTACGATGACGACTACCTGTTTCCTTCCAGAAAAGGAATCCAGCCCATCACTCGAATTCAGGCGTATCGCATTCTTTCAAAAGCCGCTAAACAAGTAGGCGTAGAAGAGATTGGGACCCATACGCTGCGAAAAACCTTTGGTTATCATTTCTATAAAAAAACGAATGACGTGGCCATGTTGCAGGATATTTTCAATCACTCTGCTCCGGTTGTTACTAAGCGTTATATCGGGATATCACAGGACGAAATAGACCAAGCAATTGATGAGTTTAGTCTCTAAGGAATGGAATGACCCACTTCTGAAGCTGTAAATTATCATAAATAGAGAGGAAGGTGCAAGTATATGAAAGTGAAATATAAAGAAGGTTCGCTTCTGAGCGTCACGAATTTCACCTTTAAGGAAGAGGATTATGTAACGATTGTTGTTCGTTATTGGGTTAAAAAAGACGATGACGAGGATGATGTTTATTATCACGGTTTCATCACAGAGTTTGATGAAGAACGTAAAGGATTCTGGGCACGATTAGATGATGGCACCGATAAAGAAGAGTTCTTCAGTTTCTGTGATCTTGAAGCTGTCATTCCTGGGGATCGTATCCCTTTTTTAGCCGGGACAACAAAAAGGATTTGAGTTTATGACTACGAAAATTAGTCATATCAAATCCTGTGGATCCCCACGGCTATTTTTCCGAAACAAACACTGTCCAAAATTGATATGATATACCGCATGGACCTGAGTTGACATAAACATTGATTAGAACGTATTCAAATTACTTCAGTACTAACCAAGAGCCATCTACCTTGTAAAGGTAGATGGCTCTTATAAAAACTCACTATATTTAGTGTTTATTTCCAATAATAAACACTTCTTTTTCAAGTTGAATAACTTTATGTGTTAGAAACTTCATTTCTGATTTGCCTGTATCATCTAATGCTATTAGTTGTTTTGTGGTTTCTTCAAATTGCCCGCCGATCCCATCAAGTTTTTCATCAATTCCAGCAAGACGTAATTCTACTTGATTAAGTCTTTCATCAATTCCATCAAGTCTTTGATTAACTTTTGAAAATCCTTGGTCCATGCGTTCATTCATTTGTTCCATACGGTCATTCATATGTTTTAGCATTTCCAAAACTTGGTTTTCCATCTGTATCACTCCTGTTTTTTTAAGTATACAGGATGTCTAATCTTTCAGCACCTCATAATTTTATCCAAGCTATAACTAAATGCTGAGTTGAATTTTAGCCTCTATAAAATGTCCAATCTGTTAGGATTTAGACAACAAAAAAGGCAGTCTTTGACGTTTTTCTAACCTTCAATTACCCCTTCTAAATATAAGAACAATTAGAGATTATAATTTATATCTATTCTTAATCATTTTGGCAACTACTTGGGCACTTAATTCTGTATTATTTATTTTAAAATAATTTTCCTTTTCAATTTCTTCTTCTTCCGAATTTAATCTAAATGTGTCCATCGTGTTCAATAGATTTTGTTCGGATTGTTTTAAATCTCTTTTAGTCGGCTTTTGTTCAAGCCTATTCGGTGTTTTATTTCGTTTAAGCCTTTCTTCTACACCAGCCTCTAATTCAACGAAATATATTTCAGCACCGTGAGAACTGAATATGTTACATACTTTGTCAACGAATTCCCAATCTTCTTTTTGGTCCAACGCCCAAACATATGTGAAAATCATTCCATAATGATCACTTTTGGCAAACGAATTAAAAATCTCTTCTCGAAATAAAGTTGATAATCTGAACATTTCTGAACTAAAACCGAAAAATGGTTCAAGCAACTCAATTGTCATATGATTATGGAATAGTTTTAAATCAGTTATCTTTGATAATTCTTGTCCTACTGTCATTTTCCCGACAGCTTGGGGTCCAAACAATAAAACAAATTTCATTATCTTTCACTCCTATTTTTTCTAAAAAGTCTATTCCTAATCTGAAAAATGTTAATTCTAATGGCTTAATTATTTTTATTAAAGAGTAAGCACGTACTGTATAACCTCATACCGAAAGATTCGATTCATTATTCAATAGTAAGCTGCCATGTCGGGCAACACCCATTATTAATTTAGTTGTGGTCTAACCCACAACTTAGAGAAGTCGACATATCCAAAGTGCTTAATATTAATGTTCATCAAATCTACTGAGAATGGAATTTGACGTTTTTCATAATATAGTGGAATCATCGTTGAAGTTTCCAATAAAGCTTTTTCTACTTTTAAATTTAAAGCAGTCCATTCATGAAAGGGCGTATGAGTGTACTCATTAAGGTAATTAGTTAATTTTCTATCTTTCTTTATGATATTGGCTAAAGGAGAATATCCATTCTTCAAAAAATGATAAAAGGAAAAGTTTTGATTCATTTCGAAAACTTCCCCATGAATAAATAAGTCTACTTGTTGGTTCTCTTCACTATTGGTTACAGTATCTTTAAATGAGATCCGTTTAATTTCAACGGGGACACCCTCAGCATCAAATATTTCTTTAAGCCAATGGGTGGTTTGTTCCGTGTAATTCACGAGCTTCATGATGAGAGTTCCAGTGAAATGAGGACGCTTTACTTTAGGTACTGTATAGCTGTGATCTTGACCAATTAGACAACTTTTATTGTTTGGCATTGCGCGAGAGTGCACGCTCCCAATATCATGTCGGTGCTTTGAAATAATGTAATGCAAGTATTCTCTCACTTCTTTTCGTTGAATGTCAGACTTACGGAAAGTATTCATGATAACGACTCCAAAACCTGAATCACTCTCGATTTCAACTGTATCTTTTCCTTTCTTCTGTGTTGAAGAGCGGTAAACGATATCGAAATCTTTAGGCACTTGCACAAATTCCACTTCATCGAGTAACGGTCTTTCTTGAAAATAATCTTTAAAAGCAGTTAAAGTCGTTTTTAACTCATGGTTATTTTCAGCATAAAACGCACCTGTTCCAAACACTTGACCTTTATTTTCTTTGTAAATACTAGAGTTAATCGTTCCTAGCATTTGCAGACAATAACTACAACCGGTTGGAAAATAAATATCAAGAATTAAAGGAGCAACAACCTTTATCTCCTTTACCGGTTCCCATAGATCTTGAAAATGAACATCTCTTCTCAATTTCTCTAAACAAACCACTACATCTTCAGCGATTAAAATCGAGCCGTCATGAAATTTAACGTCTTTCTTTAAGTACAGCCTTAGCTTTGTCGAGCATTCATCCCAACTATGTGCTAGTTCTGGATATATCACACCTTTTTCATCGACTGTAACTAATCGATTAAATACATTAACAACCATATTCGCGCTATGAATTTCTCCTGCTTTTAACGGGTGCATGGTTAGTAAAGGATAACGTCTAGGAATAATTAATTTGTCTATCTCATTCGCTTTTTGAATATAACCTAGTTTTGATCGAAACTTATTCATTAGACGAAGTTTACTATCCGTTGACCAGTCGAATAAAAGATATTTACTACTTATTTCAACAGATTCATCCTCAATTATCTTCATTAGCTGTTCTTCATAGATTTCTTCTACATCTTTCAACCATTTCAGCTTAGAAACATTTCCACGCCCTTTTCCAGGTGTAAAAATTAGCCATCCTTGAGTAGACCATTTCTGCATATTTCGGGCTGTTTGTTTTTGGCTTAATTGAAGGACTTCTGCGATTTCCTCTTGTTTTATGTGACCTGACGATACAGTGTTCCATAATGTTAAAAGATGCGGATCCATCATAACCTCCTCTTACATAAGTGGACATTTATAGATTAAATGTCTATTTTTAGATACTCTAGTCTAGTTTAATATACAAATGACAGAGGAGGTATGCAACATGAATTGGAAAGACTATCCACAAAATATTAAGGTTCGTTTAATTACATCTTTTTTTAACAGGGCAGTATCTTCTGCAGTGATGCCATTTATGGCATTATTTTTTGCTCAAGAAATGAGTAAGTTGTGGGCTGGACTGTTTTTGGTATTCACCGTTATCATTAGTTTTTTTATAAATCTAATTGGCGGGTATATATCCGACCGATTCCCGCGAAAAGTTGTTTTAGTAACAACCTCTGCTTTAAGTGCAGTTATGTTTTTATTGATGGCGATTAGCTTACTTCCTTTAAATAATGTGATTTGGCTTTTTGCCATGGCTTATGTAGCCTTTGTCATTACAAGTAGTTTAGGACGCCCTGCCATGCATGCCATTATTATCGACTCCACCACACCTGAGAATCGAAAGGCTGTTTATGCTGTTGATTATTGGTTAGTGAATTTATCTATGGCTATTGGTGCTGCATTAGGTGGCTTGTTATATGTAAATCATCAAATTGAATTATTTATTGTACTAACAATTACATCTGCGACTCTCCCGATTGCTTATCAAATCTGGCTGATCGATGAACATACGAATCGTTTAGAAAAGCAACACCAAAATGTGTTTATGGATTTAATTCAAAATTATAAGGTGGCTTTTCAAGATCGACCATTCGTCAAAGTGGTGATAGGGTCAATGTTCATTTTTGCTGCGGAATTCTCGTTAAACAGTTATATAGGCGTTCGACTTGCAGAAACATTCAAGTCCGTCACTATTGGTGAGTTTGAAATAGGTGGAGTGCGCATGTTAAGCATTCTAAATATCGAAAATATGTTACTCGTCGTGTGCTTAACGTTTTTTATTACTAAATTTACCGACCGATTCAGCAAACAAAAAATGTTGTTAATTGGACTCATTATTTATGGGATTGGTTATGTAACAATTACTTCCGCAAATTCATGGTATGTGCTTGTTATCTTTGGTTTCATCGCAACGATAGGTGAGCTAATTTATTCACCTATTCGAAATGCTGAGGAAGCGAATATGATGCCGGCTGATAAAAGAGGGTCCTATTCGGCATTTTCTAATTTATCATTCTCTGGCGCTGACTTAATTGCGAGATCCACCATCATAATAGGCGCATTCTTAGTCCCAACGATGATGTCTGTATATATTGGAATCATCTTGATGATTGGTATTTTCTTTATCTACACGGGGTTATTTGTGAAGGGCTCTATTCCTATAAAAAATAGAAAAGCTATTTTAACGACAACCATGAAAATGTTTAGTAAATAGTCAAACTCCTGTCCCTGCAAATATTACCCAAGGTTTGCGTAGGTACAGTTCAGACAATCCATTGAGCACAGAAAAAGACGATTTAACCCTTGTTTGGGCTAAATCGTCTTTTAAAATTTAGTATGTACGAACTGGAAAAATTAGCTGTAAAACATCATGCCCCTACTGCTTTTAAGGTACTGATCATATTTTTCGCACTGAAGGAAGTTTTCAACTTTTCCCCTTCAATCAATGTGGTTTGAATTTCTTCTTCCACTTTACCAATCACTGATGAGCTAGATGTTATTCAACGATGTTGCCCTTCTAGTGATGGAATCAAAGGCTTTTTGGGCATTAATAATTAACAAAACTTTAGTCATTATTAAGCACTAATCGGACATGATCCTTTTGGTTTTGGCCTTTTTACAAGTTCCCCATTACAATTCGGACAAATATTAAACATGTTTATTGTACAGTCCTGACAAAAAGTACATTCGTGAACGCAAATATAAGCCTCTGCTTCCACATTTTCTAGACATTTCTCACATTTATTTTTCATTGCTAATCCCATTAAAATTCCTCCTTATTTGAACTCACTTTATCTTATTTGAAGTAGTGATAAGAACACATGCTTTTTTTAAGGGATATTGACTAGTATGGTTAAATAGATAAGGAAATACTTGTATTTTACATAACATTTGAAGGTGATAAAAATTGGATAGCATTAACCGTAGAATAATCGACATCTTACAACTCGAAGGCAGGATATCTATGACAGAATTAGGGAGTAAAATTTCATTGTCTGTTCCTGCTGTAACGGAAAGGGTACGAAAGTTAGAGGAAAGTGGGGTAATAGAAGGATATAGAGCTGATATCAATTCAAGTAAGATAAACAAATCAGTTAAAGCATTTGTATTAGTGAAAACTCATCGCTGTAAAGTATTTAGAGAATTCTGCAAGGAAAATCCTTTAGTTATTGAATGCCATCGATTAACGGGTGAGTATAGTTATCTAGTGAAGGTGATTACAGAAACGAACGAGTTATTGGAAGAGTTCATTAATCTAACCATGGAGTACGGAGAACCTTACACCATGATGAACCTTTCCTCTCCAGTTCCTAACAAAATGATTTAACTGCTAAGTGCGAGTCCGTACTAGTTACTTCGGTGTGTCTAACTTCCGAGATGTGGTGTTATGTCAACCTAGGATGCATACGTGATACAATCCACTTGAGTAAGTGAATCGATTTTTTACGGAAGGATAATTTTTCCGATGCTGAAAATTCACTACAATTGGACTTGTTAGTATGGCTATAAAATTAATAAAGATTGGAGTTTAATGATGTTTAAAATAAGTACATTTCTAGTTGAATTTTGTGATGGTGAAGAGCGTTATATATCTTTAGAAGATTCTTTAAAACTAAGAGAAATTTTTGAACATCGTAAATTCACTCCAGAGTATATTCAATTGCATGTAATGATTCAGTATAATGATCAAATTGTTGTAGGAAATGGTATTCCTAGTGGGTTAGATTTATGGGAACAAACTTATATACCTGCTATTGAAGGTTATTTAAACGAACGTAAGATTCAGATAATGTATGGCATTGACCCTATTACGTTGAAAATAGATTCAATAGATAATAGTTTATTGGAGTTTCGAATTATAGGTGATTGGGAACCAAAAGATATCTATGCCAAAGCCATTCTACCTCAAAAAGAATTTTTGGAAGCACTTTTAGATGGAGCAGAACAATTTTGGAAAGTCTTGCTTGAAAATAAAGTATTTGAGGAAAAGTCAATGAGAGAGTCAACACCAAGAAATTATCCAGTTCAGATGATTGAAGAAGTAAACGAATTAAGAGAACGAGTAAAGTTGTTGAACTAACTGGTGTTTTGGTTGAATAACCAGCTGCCTTTTAAGGCGCTGTTTTCATTGACATAAAGCTTCTGTTACTTCCCAATTCTGGTGTTATGTCAACCTACTGTGGTTTTACGGAAGGATCATCCAGTCGGATTAACTAACGGGGCAGTTTACTTAAACAAAAATGTTGATACTATATCCCCAAAATTACTATTTTTTCATTATACTTAATCAAGAAGGAATTAAATAAAACGCAGATGGGGTTCTCGAATGGGATTATTTTTTGAAAAAAGGGTGAAAAAGAAAAGTTCAAAACCTTTTATTATTCTAAAAATTTTACTCGTCATAATATCATTGTTCATTTTGGTAATGAGTATAATCAACGATTTTGATTACTTATTTCGTTGGTTATTCATCTTATTTGGGGTAAATTCAATTATAGATGGGATTGAAGGTTATTTTCAAAAAGAGGATAAACGGTTCTATCTTTTAGATTTCGGATTTGGGGTTTTATATCTTATTTTATCATTTCAATTTGATCGGTAATTTTTTAGTAACAGGTGTTTTTGTTGAACAATCGGCTGCCTTTACAAGGTGGCTTTTTCTAATGGAGTATATTTTAATCGTATTCCTTTACTTAGTGTCGTATAGGTTACTGAACTTAGATTGTTGAACGAGTTCTTGAACATTAATGAAAGGGTAACCCTCAGAAAACACTGTAAATATTGGGTGTTCATTAACTCCTTGATTTCTAAAAAGTAAAAGCCTGAAGCTAATTCAGGCTTTTACTGATCCATATATTCAATTAACTTCTTGATGCCTTCTTTACTAATCCAGGCTTCCCCAATTTTCACAGCTTCATTGGAGATTTTTCCTGTAATCGCACATACATACGTTTGACGATGAGGTTCAATGATGATTTGGGTATCATTAAAGGAGATGTCAATCTGATCTCCATCATTCAAGTGGAAACGGTCCAAAATGTCTTTTGGCAGCACGACTCTTCCTAGCTTGCTAATTCGTTTGGTATGCAATGAATCAACGCCTCACAATCCAATGGCTTTTTTCAAGCCTGTTATTTCTTTCTTAACCCCATTCATTTCTTGCATCGCTTTTGACACTTGCGCTAAGTCTTTACTCTCATCAATCGTTTTCTGCAGCAACGTTTGTTGTTCTACCAACGCTTTTAAATCAACGGCTACTTTCTCAGCTGTTAATACGCGATTCATCAATCCATCATTCTTGGGTGCCTGTTCGGCAACGAATGATTTAGCTTCTTCAATGTCCCCTGTTTGAAGATAGGCGGTCACAATGTGGTTTTTTCGTTCATCTGTCAACTCTACTAAATCTTTATTGGCTAGAACTTGTTCCCACTCCTTGGCAAGCACACCTTTTCCAAACTCAACATGAGGATTCGAGACCTTTAAAATTTCTTGCAGCCGATCCAATTCTTCGGGTTGATTTTGCTTCGTCATATGCTCCGTGAGTTGACTGACCGCATCCTCATCTTTTGCCAGGAACTTCTCATAAGCCCCATGTTTCATCCAGAGTTGGTGCAACAATTCCGTCTCGTCTTGATTTAGACTTTTATACTCTTTTGCTTCCAATTCCTTCAGTACACCCTCGGTATCGCCTAACAATCCATCCACATAAACTTGCTCTATGTCTTTGGCTTCTCTCGGTGAGGAGGATTGTCCATCTGTATTCTCGGCATTCTTGGTAGCGTTTGTTAAGATGACGTTCAACAAAAGTGCTCCCACTAAGATAATAGCAGTACCCACCAGAAAACGAATGTTGTTTTCTTTCTTATTTAACGGCTTCTTTGCTTTCTTAGCAACCATTGAATCCGGACGTATTTGAGGCTGCTTCGTCGATTTTTGCGGAAGAAGTTGTATCGGAATCCGTTTAGGAATGGAAAAGCGTTTTTTATTTGCTAATCGTTCCGCCAGTTCGTCTTGTTCTTGTTGTTTTCGCACCTGTACCTCATCGTACAACGATTGAATGTAAGATGCCATATGGTCCAGCGAGTCCAAGCGTAAGTAAATCATTTCAGCAAATTGGATGACTTCTTCATTCTGTTCAAAAAAATCACTACGTTTAGGACGACCATATACATGTTGCAAGTTTGTCAGCGAGATAATAATCAATTCTTTGACTGCATTAATGCGAGACTTCGTATTTTCAATATCAAAAGCTTTATGTTCAATGACGAGTGCTTTTACAGTTACTTCCTCATGATCAATGACCAGGTTCTCGGTCTCCCATAAGACCTGGACTTGTTTGTCTTTCGCCAATTGAATTAACGAAAGATAATAGGGCAGTTTATCCTCCAAGTACATGGTCTTTAATACATTAAATGATTGAAGACCAGTTACCTGATACGAGTAACAAACTTGTCCGGATTGAAAGGTAATGTCTTTTGCCGGTAGAAAAGATGCAGCATGCTGCAGTGATTGCATTTTTTCTTTATACCAGCTCTGGATTTCGTTCATTTCCTGTGTATTAAACGTCAACAGTGGTTGTAAATAGGAAATGGTATTCCCTTCAACTTCAAATGTCCCAACACGATTCGCAATTGTTCGAATAACCATCTCTTTTCATTCCTTTCATTTCCCTGTTACTTAAGTTATTGAAGTTCAGGATAATTGGATAGTAGTTCTTTAACTTCCTGTCTGAACTCATCTTGCGATGCCTTTACTTCATCTTCTGGTACCTCAGATTTTAATTCACTATATTCATCATCTAATTTTTCTAAATAGAATGCTTCTCCTGAAATAAAGGGGTTAGATGTCATTACAAGTTCACCTTTTTTTGTTTTAACAAAACGTAATTCAGAATCTTCTAATTCACGACTTTCCTCATTGAATTTACTTTTCACATTTTGAAAAATAACTTGAGAAAAACCAAATATTTTAGATGCATAAATCGAATAATTAGACTCATCGTAATTAATCTCCGGTATAGCAATACCATCATATTTACAGTTACCAAACGGACAAGCTGTTGATGCAGTAACTGCAAATGATACCGATAACTCTCCTTCATCTCCAATTATCCCGTTAGGATACTTTTCTAAAAATGGATGGAGAACAGTCTCCTTCGCTAGTTTTTGTAAGGGTGTGTTTAGTTTTCCGTCTTGATCGGGTTTAATTTCTCCACTTTCTATTGCGCTATTAGCTTTGGATTGGAACTCATTCATTCTTTCCTCTAAAAACTGAACCATCTCATTTGTTGTCTGAGCATCAACTTCTGTGAATATTTTCTTGTTTACGTTTTTTTCTTCTGTACTTTCGCTGTTACTGCAAGCCCCTAGAAGTAACAGGAGGAATGCGACTGTTCCCAATAAGACTATTTTCCTCATTTTCTTTCACTCCTTCTCATCTTCTCGCATAACGAGCTACATGTTTGACTGTCGAACCTACTGCTCTCGCAGATCCGGTGGATGCGCCAAATTGATTGAGTAACGTTGGAATCGATAATCCGACAATGAAAAATAACATGCCCATCAAAAGGTTTCCACTTTGTAGATTGATTAAAGTCTTTACGCCTAAAACAAAACACAACAATTGTAGCGTTAAAGTTAATACATTGCTCACAACGATTTTCAGCCAGAGACTAAAGAAATTGTATTGATCGTTCACAATCGTTGGTATGGCCATAACACCTGAAATATATAAAACTACAAACAATACTGTCCGATACAAGATGGAAATGAAGAAAACAAACAAAATAGCTGAAATGACTAACATTAAAATGATACCGTACCCAACTGAATTAACTGCCAATACTTGCATCACATTGTAGTGTGTAGCTGGGTTCTTTAACATCGTCTCAGTTAGGAGATGTGTCAATTCCAATATCCAATTAAACAACTCACCATATATCCCAAGCAATATCGCACCAGTTATCACGGCCACAACTTTATCATAAAGCGTGTTCATCCCTTCTTCGCCATTTGCAGAATACAGAATCACAATTTTCACAGTCTGCCAAACTAAAAAGATGGTGGTAATCGTCCACGCCAAAGATTTGAAATTCAACATATATCCTTCATATGTTGGATTTCCAGTAATAGCCGATTCATCTATCTGGAACTTTCCGAAACTATCGATTGCCGCAAAAACAAATCCACTGACTGTCGTAAACAAGAAACCATTTGTTTGGCACATGACTTCATACCATTTACAATCAAATTGATTGGTTTCATGATCGTATTTATCCAAATACAAAACATTTTCCATATAGCCTTTTGCTTTTTCAACGTCCTTTTCAGTAACATCGTCTGTGTTTCGATAACTATTTAATGTATCTTCCAAGAATTCGCCTTCCGCAGCCTCTACATCATTCATAAACATCATGGATACTACCAAGATTCCCAAACACAACAAAAGTTGTTTCATCATCTGACACCTCCATTCATGAGCGTCATCAACAATACCAACAACGGCATGCAAACAAAGAACGCAATTCGTAAGACCACGCCTTTTTTAATTTCGATTTCTTCTTGTGCATTGAGCGATTTTCCATAATCCAATTCATACTGTCGACGCGCCTGTGCGAGTTGCTTTTTAGCCAATCGATCGATGGTCTTTTCAACTACTTCATTGACGGTTCGCTGCAACCTCATCATTTTTTGCAAGATGGCCATATCTGTTCACGTCCTTTGTGTCCGGTTTAAGAAGAAATCTCCTGAATTGCCTGTTCACCCGAAGTGAAAGATTCTAAATCGTGGGCATCCACCTTCAGTTCTCCATTTTCAATCATCCACGTGATGGTAGATGTAAGGATTAAGACGGGTTGATCCCCAGGATTCACAAACTCCTCATCCAGCCCTGTTAAGGTCACTTTATAAATGGCATTTACTCTGTACGAGTCATCTTGCTTGCGAACGGAAATGTTATAAATCTCAAGGTCTTTCATTTGACTGACGTCCACATCTTGCGACGTTTCATTCGCTTCGAGCGTTTGTTCCACCTCTTTGCGGTATCGTTTCGTAAAGTAATCAATCGAGCCGCCTTGCAGGGTATCCGTTAAAAACTGTTCGGTTTGCGTGAACACGTCTTTTTCTTTCTTTTCAGTAGCCTTATATTTTTCGACATTCTTCGATAAATCTGCATTTTTTTGTTTTAAATCTTGATTTGTCGCAAATAAGTTAAATGAAATGATGACTAAAGCCACCACAAGAAACAACATTATGAGCTGTACGAGTTTCGAACGATTATGCATAGTTTCTCCCTTCTGTTAGACGGGTTCATCGGACGCTAAATACAACATGGGATTGAGTCTAGTTCCAAACATCTGGCCGGAATGAATTTCAAAATGCAAATGGTCGCCGGTCGAACGTCCCGTAGAGCCACATTGTCCAATCACTTCCAACTGTTGCACTTCTTGCCCCACCTCCACGCCAATGCGACTCAAATGCGCATAAGCCGTAAAGAGATTGTTGGCATGTTGTATGATGACGATGTTGCCATACGTATTCCTCGGATAACTGCTTGGGAATTCCGCATACACCACTTTTCCTTCCTTGGCTGCGTAAATGGATTCTGGGTTGCTACAGGCAAAATCAACGCCTTCATGATTACTAATTTCGCCTGTGACCGGGTGAATACGTACGCCATAATTCGAATTCACTTGGACATTCGGGATTGGCTGTGCAAAATCACCGGACTGGACCGTACAATTCATCGTCAATCCGCCAAGTGAACTGACGATAGATGTAATTGTCGGTACCCAGTGTGCATTGAGATTCGTCGGATCGTTTTCAGCACCAATCGGGGCATAAACACTGCCGAGATCGACAATGGTGACTTTCCCGTCTTGTATGATGCGATTGTGGAGTGTTTGCCCCATCGCCATCAATCCTTCTTCTAGCGTCGCAAAGTTCATCAATCCATCTGTTCCCATCAAACCACCCGGGTTATTTTTCGTGATGACCGCATTCGATGTTCCATTCGTGGTTTCATGAAATGCAATGGCCGCCATGAGCACGGGGTCAATGCCTTTTTCCTTCGCAATCTGTATGAAGACTTGTCCTTTACCCGTAAAGACCCCTGCCGTACTGAATTTGGCTTCCCAACGCTCTTTATTGATTTCTCCATTCACCGCGCAATACGCGCCTCCTGAAGCATCTGAAAGGGCTTGTACGTTTTGATCGGGATTTTCTAAATCAAATCCTTTGTCTTTGCCGTTCATCGCCATGAATACAGGAAGGACGAGTAAGAGAATGGCAGTGCCGATGATGACCAATCCAAGAGGATTGAAGAAAACCTTCACGAGAAGCAACTCCCCCAGTGTTTTGGCGGTTTCCTTTGTGTTCATCTCCTCACCCCTTCTCCTTAAATCGTGATGTCGTTAATACTCTTTTGCTCAAACCACAACATCTCCGTCACGTCATTCAACTGCACTTCCAGTTTGATTTTTTTGGAACCGGTATAGAAGATGCCTTTTCCGGCTTGTTCTTTTTTCTTGCCGTCTTTTAAGATGAGCGTTTCACGTTCGCCTTTCGAGAACGTGTTGCCGAGCTCTTCTTCTAGGAACTTTAATTCCTCTTCGCTCATTGGCAGATACAAGCGCTGCACTGATTGCGTAATAATCGCTTTTCCGTAGTTTCGATTCTCATCTCTCGCAGACAAGAAATCTTCCACTGATTGAGAAGCTGTCGTAATCCCACAATTAAACGAACGCAACACTTTCATCATGAAGTAGATAAACTCCATCGCCTTCGGAACCTTTGGATCCGCAATGACATGTGCTTCATCAATGAAAATTTCACTTGGTTCCCGGTCGCCACTCATAATCTCGTAGGTCGTATGCGAGAGAATGTTATAAAACAAGATGCGTTGAATCTTTTCGTTGTTGCTCATTTCTTTCAAGTCATAACACACCAGGTCGTTATCGATGCTGATGTTGGTGTGTCCGTTAAAGAGTTCCGAGTACATCCCCGTGACATAGGTTTTGAGTGTCGTGTGAAAATCCCGGATGGTTTCAAATAAATACGGATCATCTTGTTGATCTTTTTCAATGAGTTCATATAATTCTTGTAGAGTCGGATAATCGGTCGCCGTCAATGAACTGGTATTGGTCGAATCTGTAATCCCTTTTTCCGCGTAGACTTTTTGAATATAGCTACTTAGAATTTCTTCTTGTAAATCGGTCATGCCGTTATACATGAGGCGGAACATGACTAATAGATTCGAAATCTTCGTTAATAGGATATTGCCAAATTCCGTTTCCTCAACGATGACTTTCTCACTGACTTTCGGAAGGTCCAGCGGATTGATGCGATTGCCGCCTTTTAATTGAAACTTCACCCATGCCCCACCCAAATCTGCATAAGAACGTCCGAATTCACCTTTCGGATCCACGGTAATAATTTTGCGTCCGAGCATGTGCTTGTTTGTCATGTTGGCGAACAAATACGTCGATTTCCCGATTCCTGAAATTCCAATCACGAACTCATGTCGATTTAACAACGTGGTGTCATCGACAATCACGACGTTTCCGGTCGTCATGTTGCGACCTTTAATTAAACCGGTCTGTGAGAACATTTCATTTTCATGAAAGGGAAAGAAGTAGGAAATGGCCTCGGAATTGCTCATCTTGTAGGTCAGCTCATGCACTTTATTTTCATTCAGGGGCAGGAAGGAACGGAAGGCGTCAATGGCACGGTCCGTTGGATTATGGATGATTCCGATTTTGGAGAATTTGCTTTTCACCGTCGTGGTCAATTGATCGAGCTCCTCGATGGAACTCGCCACTAAGTGAATCAAGGTGTGGAATAAGAAGATTTTATCGTTTCGATACGCGAGATTCTTCAGCATCTCCGATGCACTATCAATCTGACCTTGTGATTCGATTATGGTGTTTTCGTCTGCAAACCGTGTATTCATTTTCATGCGGTTTTGCTTGATGCTTTTGACGAGCTGCGAACGCACTTCGCCGGTGTGGTATTCCTGAACATAATTGATAATGGACACGTTTTCTGGAATTTCGGTGACTTGCTGGATTTTGTTTTGGTCTTGCACGGGATCGTAATCGACAATCAACAGGGACCGAGTATAGTTAGCCCCCACACGGACGTACGAGTCGTATTCCGTGATGTTGTCAGGTGCTAAGACGGTGAGGAGTGATTGGTTCATGCCTCTGACTGTATCTTCAAAACTCGCTTCTTCTTTTTTGTTTGGGCGTAGTAGTTGTGTAAACCAATTCATCGTCTCGTCACCTCCTTATTCAAAACGCTCATTCATTTGATTTTTGTAGTAGTTCAGCAATTCTTTTGCGGTATTTTTCCCAATGATGACATCAGCGCTGGCGTTCGTTTTACTGATGATGTTCTCGCCTTGCGCTTGTGCATTTTCAAAGTCGATACAGGCATAGTAAAACTTCAGCAATTCATCGTTGTTGAGCACCTTCACGTCGAGCTTTTCGTAGCCACTCAACATCATTTCAAGTTTCGACTTCAAGATATTCGCTGTCATATCCATCTTCATGTAGTCCTTTTCTGGACTAGTCATGGGTTTTGAAATCACCAAGTAGCGTTTTCGTGTCACCATGTTTTTGGACTTTTGAATGCGCTCAATCTGGCTCATGTAGCCTTCTTTCAACACACGTTTTGCGTAAGAAGAATCCGTCCCCAGTTGGTCATTGAACCACATCAAGTAATTCGTTAAATTAATCGGTTGTGCCACCTGCATGATTTGAATTTGTTTTTCACCTGAGTCATTTAAGAACGCTTGATACGCTTCAAGCACTCGTTCTTTGGAAACTTCATTCATCAGCGATAAATTGACCGAAGAGATTTCCAACACTTTGATTAAGGTGTTACTCGACGATTCAATGCAGCCGTTCGCAATGTTCTTCAGTCCAAGTTCGGTACGGGTATCCCCATCGCTACGACTCATCGGCAACTCTCCTTTCGCATAATAAAACTCTTTCTTTCGCCATTTTGCTTGTAGTTTCCACATCACTTTGTATTGCAGAAGTGAAAGATTTTTCCGAACTGGATGTTTGTTGAGTTGAAAAACGGCCACCAACAAAGTGGGGGAAAACGCAATCAACATCATCTTTTGATCGAGATGACCCATTCTGTACAGCACGTAAGAAATAATCATGCCCAAAACCACAAATGGGGAAAGGACAAATACATCTTGAAAGGAAATATTGCCGTATAAGTATTTCTTGGTGTCGATATTCAGTGGCAATTCGACTTTTCCAGAAGAGCGCAATCGTTCTTGTCGTTCAAAGTAACCTTCGGAACGCATAGCTATCACATCTTTCTAGGTTAGAGATTCGTTTGAACATAATCGATGACCGGGCGAGCCAGTAAAAACAACACCACGCCAACTACACATAATTTAATGCCGTTTTTGAATTTCGGGGAAGATTGTTCATCTCCTGCCCAGACCCCAATGGCGCAAATCAGCAACCCAATGGCAAAGATGGTAATAAACGTTCCTTGCATGTCGCTAAACAATGTATCTAAAAAACCTTGAATTCTTTCAAACATTTCCTCCACCTCCTAAATCTTGTATTGTGTCCACTCTACCAAGTTGCCACAATAAAGGCAAGTTAAATAACCATATTTTACATGGGCACTATTTCCTTTTCTGTTTAGGTAATAAGTTCAAGTATTCCCTCGATTTCAAGGGTTCTTAATTCAAAGCAATACAAATTATGGATAAAATAATTTAATTTATAAATAAAAAACGTTAAGAAGGATTATCTTCTTAACGCTGCTAATAACTCATCTCTCATTGCTTCCATTTCCGGAGAAAGACCCTCATCCTCTTCGACACTATCTGGTTTTTGACGTCTTTCCCGATCTTTTTTAAACCACTCCGGCAAGTTCTCTTCTTTTCTTTCGAACCCACCTTTTTGTTCCTGTTCACATAACCATTGCTTCTTGTCCTCTACAGCCTTGGTAAGCCTTGCATGAATGCTTTTAATCTTGCCAGGTGTACGTTCCAACGAATAGTTTAACGCATCAGCATATTGATAAGCGCTCAAAATGGATGCATGCCCTAAATAATGATTCGCTATATCTTGTATGTGAATATCGTCATCTATCAATCTCTTTTGATGTTTTTTCAGTACATCCTTGATCACAACCGGCATCTCCAATTGTTCAATGCCTTGATAGATCTTATATTCAGTCTCTTTAAAGTCAGTATCACTAAGGTCAGTATCATTAGTGTTAAAATTTTTAACTTCTTGAAGTAAAGAATTTTGATTTCTTGAAGTTAAATTTTTTAACTTCTGTTGGGGCTCTAAGGATGACGGGTTTTCATTCTTCTTCTGTAACTCCACTACATCCTCGTTCGTCACCTGTGGTTTTAATAAATACAGACGATTCGATTGTGATAAACCCATGCGTTTTTCTTCCAGCAACTCTGCCTTTTGCAGTTCTTTTTTAATTTTGATGACGGTCGGCTTGCTGCAATTTAAAATCTCGCTTAATTGCTCATTCCCGAATAAAAAATAGATATATCCATCCTCATCAAACCATTGGTTGCGAATCGATAATTCTAATCGATCTTGCAGCAGTGCAAAGGCAATCTTCGCGTCATTGCTCATCTTTTTATAAAGATCGCTTGTGAAGAAGATTTTGGGTAAACGATAAAAGCGTTCCCCTACTTCTTCTTGCACACGAAATTTTTTCGCCATGTCAAATCCCCCCTTTTACATTTTGTTCATACACCAGAAACTCCAAAGAAGGATTCATTCACTCATTTTTGATGTCTTCATGGCAAAGATAACGGATGAATAGAGGTTCACAAGACTCTATTCAAATGCTATACTTACTACATCAATTACATGAATTTTCCTTGGAATTTCTCTACCGATATACTTGATTATTGCTGGTCGCCAAACTGTCCAATAACCAAGTTTGTAGAGATTTTTTGATATATAAATAAAAATTTAGTTCAGTATACCACCTACATTCACCAGATGCATAATGATTTTTTGAAAGGATTTTCCACTATGACCGAAAATGAAATCGATATTTATCAAAAAATAGGCAAAGCCCTTAAAGAGATTCGAAAAGAAAAAAAGTTAACCCTTCAGCAAATTGAGAAAAACAGTGATCAACACGCAGCCCGGATTTCATTAGCTGAAAACGGCAAATCGAATCTGAGCATTGGCTGGATTATTCATTACTGCAATGTGCTCGACATCAACCCAAATGAAGTATTTGTTCGCGCTTTTGCAGAGGACTTTAAATCCCAACAACTGGACCGTATCTTTGATAAGTTCGCTGCCTATCAACTTGAAAAAACACCAACAGAAAACGACTAACCTGAAAACACGACGCTACCTGGTTGTGTTTTTTTGTTTGCAAAGAAAAAGAGGATAGATAGATACAGACAATAAAGGATGCAAAAACCGAAACAAGATACGTATACAGATATGTAATGGCAGACTGGACAATTAGGATGAATTAATCGTAAATAAGTCCGGAACCCTTGGTATGACAGCCTCTTGAATAGTTTTTACTGTATCATACAGTGATTGAATCGCTTTTAGATTTTCTTTTTCGCTTACCATTCGTTGGACAGCTTTGTAGTAAGTTGCCCGATGGGCTTGGTTGAATGAAAGCGCACACTGAAGAAGCACAGCAACCGACGTTAAACCCGTTTTTGCTTTGCAGCCTTTTCCTTCTATTTTCATCATGATTTTTGTCGATTGTTTCACGACTTCATGGAACGTACTGCGCGCGATGCCAATTTCTTCGCAGATTTCTTTTTGCGTTCCCCACTTGATAGGTTGATCGACATTCGCATGATTACTGATAAACGTTAAAATATCGCTTTCCCACTCTTCGTAATGACTTCGAGATCGATCTTTCCGAGCCTTCTTAAATTTGTACCATCCCTTCGGGTTGGATGGAATAACAATCTCTTTCCCACTCCCCCACTCTTCTAGCAGTTGTTGAATATAGGAGGAATGAGCCCCTTTGAAACGGCCTCGATATGCACTTTTCATAATTTTTCGTACTTCCGAATGCTTCAGAGGAGTTTGTAGGGAAGAATTCGCTTCATCTAGCAAATTAAATGTTTCGTCCTCTTCTTTTCTAGCACTGTAACAAGCAAGAGCCAACGTAAACAACAAGTTATCGCGACCGATTTGCCCTTGTTGCCCTTTTACATGTTTGGCATGCAGTAATTCCTGGAACCAGGCTTCTTGTGTAACATCGTGAGCTGATTGGTTTTCATGGACCACAAATAAGCCGCGTCCGTGATTGTCATCTTCTCTTCTAGACCATTCAATTAAATGGCCAAAATCAAACGTCATTTCTTTTGAAAACCAACGAATGTTTTCTTCTTTAGGCATACGGAAAAAGCCAAAGTCGTTACACGAGAGATCCACTCCCTGTAAAACCTTCGCTAAGTTACGTTTCATATTTTCTGAAATCCGTTTGGCCACTTTCAGACCACGAAAATCATGTTTATTTGAAATGAACAAAGGCTTGTCCAACACAAAATAAACCTGAAATCCTTTCGGGGTTTCCAAGATTAAGGTTGGGGCACCGACACTGTGATCGAGTGCAGCCGTCAATATTTCCGTATAGGATTGTTTTTTGGAATCTATATCGACAACAAATGTATTGATTTGTTGTAAGTTGGTTTCTACATGCCCTTTGATGTACTTTCGACTTTGGTTGGTGTAAGTACCATAGTTAAAAACATTTGGAGTCCAGTGAGATAGGTTCTGGTAATCCTCTATAAGGGTTTCTTTAGAAGAAATTATATAACCCTTCACTCCTAGTGGATTAGATAGATTCTCCTTCAAACGCGTGACGAACAATGCACCCTTTTTATGATAAGTATCAATTTTGCTAGCTTCGCTGAGTTGGGGAAGGGTGGCTCTAGATTTGGCTTTTTTAAAAGTAAAGATTCCTTCATGCAGAACCGTATCGAAAATGTGTTGAATATGTTGCATTTCACTTCCCCCCTGACATTGTAATCTATAGAACTCTTATACTCGCAAGCTTCTATTACACAACTTAAAGCAAGTATAAATCTCTGTAAATAGCGTCATATCAAGGTTTCTTCAATCTTTTAAGTGGATATTTCTACTTTTCTACTTATGCGAGAATGAATTACTGTCTCGCATAAGTAGATATTTCTACTTTTCTACTTTAGTTAAAATGAAGCCATTCCTCGCATAAGTAGATATTTCTACTTTTCTACCTTTGTCGATATGTTCTCGTATCTAACATAAGTAGATATTTCCACCTTTCTACTTATGTTAAATTGAAATTGTTTCTCGCAAAGGTAGATATTTCTACTTTTCTACTTGTGTTGAAATGAATCTGTATTTAACAAAAGTAGATATTTCTACTTTTCCACTTGTGTGAAGACGATTTTATTTATTGGTTATTTTCAAATCGATTAATCTATTGATCTATCAACGATTGATTAAATCATTTTTAAAACATATTTCCCACACAAGTAGATATTTCTACTTGTGTTAATTTAGAAATAATTATCGCATAAGTAGATATTTCTACTTTTCTACTTGTGTTATATTGATTTTGTTTTTCGCAAAGGTAGATATTTCTACTTTTCCACTTATGTGGAGATATCTATATATCTAACAAAAGTAGATATTTACACTTTTCCACTTGTGTGAGTATAAAGACTAAATATACAAAAGTGGATATTTCTACTTTTCCACCTATGTTAGAATGATTTTGTTTCTCGCAAAAGTAGATATTTCTACTTTTCTACTTTTGCTGAAATAAAAGAGTAAATATTACATTTATATTACATTTCATTTTTCTACCTAACAAAGTTCCACTTGTGTTATTATCAGACATATACAGAAGTAGAAGTTTGTTAGGTAGAAGTTTGTTTTTTGGTAAACTTTAGAAGGAGGGAATGGAATGAGCGCAAAAACCATTGTAGTAGGAAATTTTAAAGGTGGAGTAGGAAAAACTAAAGTGTCTGTAATGACTAGTTGGGAATATTCAACTGTATATAATAAGAAAGTATTATTGATTGACATGGATCCCCAAGGAAATGCAAGTACAATGATTGCTCGATCTACAGGTATTGAGACCATCGATAAAACCATCTTTGATGGATTTAAGAGTGGAGACCTCCGGAGCGTCGTCATGAATGTAACAGAAAACTTAGACATGATTCCTGCAGCAGTCTCTTTCAAAAATTTCTCTAAATTTTTATATTCAGAATTCAAAAATGACCTAGACCAAATATCGTATTTAAAAAAATTACTTGAACCATTAAAAGACGATTACGACTACATTTTTATCGATGTTCCACCAACAATCAGTGATTATTCGGATAATGCCATGATGGCAGCAGACTACGTTTTAATTATTTTACAAGCTCAGGAATTGTCCCTGGAAGGTGCAGAAACGTATGTTTCATATCTTCAATTCATGACTGATGAATATGATGCGGATATCCAGGTTTTAGGTGTACTCCCTGTATTATTGCGAGCAGGGGGAAGGGTTGACCAGATTACAGTCGAAAGAGCAACTGAGCTTTTTGGTGAGGATAATGTATTTAAGAATGTCATTAAACATCTCGAACGTTTGAAGGCATGGGACATTACCGGGATTAAGAATGAAGATCATCATGATAAAAAAGCACATCAAATTTTTATTGATGTCGTAGATGAAATTGAAGAGAAATTGGCACACTTCGAGGCGGTGAGCACATGAATGAACAAATAAAAAGAGGACCACTCATTCAGAAAAAGCAAAAACCCAATACCTTGAGCCGTCCAAAACCTGTTCTTGTGACAGGAAAAGATGATTTTAAGTTTTCGTCTAATGAATCAAATGAGGATAAAATTGTTCAAGTTTCCAACAAAGAGAAAGAAAAATCCCAAGTTGCATCTGAGAAAAAATCTCCCTCAATTGAATTGGAGAAAAAGAAAGTAATTCCGCAAAAGAGAGTTTCCGTTGTTGGAAAAAACAATAATGTAAAATCTATTAAAGTCCCACATGACCTTCATATTCAAATAGGTGTTTTGGGGAAATTTATGGATGAAAATAAAACCTATGCAATTATCTCTCAATTAGTAAATTATTATGTAGAAACCGAATTAACTGACCGTCAACAAAGACAGTTCGAATTTATGACCGATTTCTTACATGATACTGAAGAGTGAAAAAAACATAAAAAATCCGTACTCGATTCAACAATTGAATCAAGTACGGATTTTTTATTTTCGCCAATAATTGATAAAGTCACTTATTGCTTCAGGTACGCTCTTAGCTCCAGCTTTCATTTCATCATGAATTACGGAAAGCATAACTCCCCATGAAATTTCTTCTTCATATGGATTATTGGCATTTATGTAGCGCATTACTTTCTTCAACTCTTTCATTCGATTCCCATCTAGTTGGGTAGTTAAGTAATTATGAAAGAATTCATTTATAAAATCTGAATTTCTTATGCTCGCATCAAGTAACAGTGCCGTTGCTCGAGAGGGTGTTACATCTAAAGCATAAGCCAATGTGGTCAGATTCTCATAATCATGTTGCTTAAATCGTATTCCAATTCTTTCATTTTGAGCAGAGGCCGAACGTTTTTGAACGGATACTCTATTCAAATCGCCTAAAAAGAAAGTAGTTCCAAGCTTTAAGTCTCGTCTAAAGTTAAGAGCAAGATGCTCCAGCACTTTCGGAGTTACAATACCTTTTATGCAAATTTGTTCAGCCACAGTTTTAACTGGTGTATTTGAAATATATGATAACCGAGAAATCGCTTCTTTTAATTGAATTGTAATTGTAGGTTGCACTTCTCGCTTTTTATCGCTGCGTGTCTTTCTCTTCCCTACTTCCTGACCAACTTGCACCATAAAATTCCCTCCTTATGCCTGTGACAGTTTCTTAGTGTCATAGACTTATTTTTCAACTTATGAAAAAGGGAATGGAGATATGTATAAATCTTTTGAAATTGGAGAGACTACCAGTATCAAAGAATAAGTATAGGAGTGTTACTATGGATCAAAAAAAGAAAGCTGCAGATTGGGCAAAGAAAGCAATTGACAACGCCAACAAATATCATCTTCCACTACAAAAGAAAAAACCTAAAAATAACAAGTGATTAATAAGATTTTCTATAAATGGAATATTAATTCGATTTATAATCAGGGAATTTAAGAAACTAGATAGCTAGCCCCATCTTATATACTGCAACATGAATAAACATTGACCCATAAATCTGTGACAGTTTCTTAGTGTCACAGATTTACTTGTTGTTAAATTAGAAGGGTAGGGGTAAGGTATCAAATACTGTAGCTAATTAACTGTCAAAATTGAAAAGAAGAATCCAATGCCGGCTTTCATTAATTCACTGGATGAATCGTTGACCATTCATTTTCAGCCGTCTCCACAAATCGCTCCGGCAAAATGGTCTGGTGGCCGATGAGACGCCCCACCAATTATCATATTCTCTTTTGGTACACACCGACAATGCCATTTTTTATTCCTTTTTTAAAGAATTTTATATAATTCAGGTTGTCAGTTTACATGAAAATCCCCCTTTATAAAGTGTTAGGAACTAACTAACAAATATAAATTGAAATTGGGGGAAAGCTCATGTCATTCACTACACAGGAATATACGCGAAGAATTATTTTAACGAAATCAGATTTAGATAAAATGGTAATCGCACAAAATAGCTTTCAAAGGTATTGGAAGGGTGAAATTTCTAAAGCAACTTTCCAAGCAAACATCATCGGTCTTGGTGCAACTGCTTTAGGATTTGTATTTAAAACTACGACTGCTGGAATAATCGTCACTGTTGCAGAAGGAGCTTTTTCCTGGGCTACGTTATCATATAAAGAAACAGTTGCTGATACAGCTGAATATGGGAATAACCAAATCGTGGATTTATTCAGTATGATGGTTAGTAACTCGGGTTATGCACAAATTGATGTTGAACTTCCTTATTTAGAATTCAGAGATAGAAATACAGGTAATTTAACAACTATTGTTTCTGGATATGGAATTATTCATCGAATTAAGCTAACAAATGGGAACTGGATTACTCAATAATACTAGATTTAAACTGCACCTAAATTGTTAGAAATCAACAATATGGTGCAGTTTTTCGGTACCATTTTTTAATTCTCAAAAGATTTAAGTATTTTCGGGTGATTTATTAATGATTTTTATTAATTCTTTAAGCAATTCTTCATTAGTAAATCTAAATTCTTTGTCTACATTATCTATTTTAACTATACCGTCTTTCGAAATATGCATTAAAAAATTCATACCAAAAGTCGCATTAACTCCAAGCGTATAGTCTATTGGCGAGTTTGAAAATGTCCATTCTCTCTTTAACTCAGCTAATTGTAGAATTTCCTCAACTCTATATAAATCCAGATTCTCTTCATAAAATTCGCGATTAATCGACTTTTCATGATCAATTACAACCATTGAAGTGATTTTATCAAATTTGCCTTTTTCAATTAAAATCTCGTCTAATGGTTTTGTACTAGATTCTTCAACCATAGAGAAAACAAAAAATCCAACTAAAACTATAACAAGAGACAGAATCATAATAATTTTAAATTTAATCATTAGTTATACTCCTCGTATATTTATTAATGAAAGGTTGTCAATCCACGCTATATTCATCCTTTGTATAATACATTGTAAAAATTTTAGTACGATTCTAAACACTGATTTGAAAGGGCATATTTTTTTGTGATAAAATAGAACACACGTTCTAAAAAGTGGGGTAAAAAAATGAAAAATCCAATATTAGTAACTTTTCTGTCAAAAACTGAGTACAAAATTTTATATAATGATTTTCAAAAATCTCCAACTGAGGAAAATAAGATAAAGTTAGAAAAGGCTTTTAAACTGTATTTTTTAAAAATAAGATTATTACAATACTTATCAAAAACAATACACTTCGCTGCAAGAAATTTTGATAAAAAACAACGAAAGTTGTACGAACAAAATCAATTAATACTGGATAAACCAGTTATTGGTGATGGAGAAACCATATTGAACACTTTACAGAGTGAGAGTTACCATGAAAATTTTGATGAAGATATGATTAGAGGTTATCAAAATATAGAATCCTACTTCAACAATCAAGTCATTTCGGAAGCAGTAGCTAAATTAACTACAAGACAAAAGCAGATTCTTTATTTATCTTTTGTAGAAATTTACTCAGACCAAGAAATAGCTGAATTACTTCGTGTTTCAAAACAAGCAATTAATAAACAAAAAAACTATGCTATTAAAAAGATAAGGGGGGATATTAATGATCGATGAATATCAAATTATTATACAACTTGTAAGTAATATTGGTTTTCCTATTGCAATAACAGTCTATTTACTGCATCGTTTCGAAAAAAAAATAGACTCGCTGGAGGAAAATATTCAAAAGTTATCGTTTGCTATAGCGAAAAATCAGCAGAAAGAATAGGAGGAGATTAAATATGAAACAACACTTAAGAACTAGAAATGATCAAGCATTAAACGAAGAAGTTATAGTTATGTTACGACCAAAAATCAAAGCTGCACTATATCAAACTAACTTCAGTGAACGAGCAGATTTAGAACAGGAATTAAATTTACTGGTACTAAACGTCCTAAGCAAAAAGCAATTTAATAGACTGCCTACATTTTTTGAGCTACTTGATAGTGATACAGAAGGTGAGTTAGTCTTATTTTGAACTATAAAAAAGTAAATCTCTTGTACCAAAAGAAAGAACCCCTCGAACTAACTAATGTGTCTATTTAAACGTTAATATTTGGTAAAGGAGTTGAAGGGGTAAATGTAACAATAGCAAGTGCTATCAAAGAAAATGTCATAATAATCATAGCTACTATACTCCCAATTCTAATCAGTTTAATTTGTATCTCTGATAATTCAGGAGTCTCTTTGTACCTCCAACGATCCAAAAATAAATAACTTTCCACTGGTTTATAAAGACTCCAAATACAATATCCATATACCGGAATTGATAGTACTATACATATGAATAACAATGAAACACTCCTCCTAACTTATAAATACATGTACGTTTTATCTAAAATTAAGATTCACTTTTTATTGTTCATTTTTCAAAAATAGCAATATCTATGGGATGATTTACTTTTTCTAGTTACTTCATTATAGGCAAGTGGTTCTCCACTGGATACTGATGTGGATTGATGCAATCGGAACTCTTCACTTTCAATAAAACGTCCATTCATTCTTGCCATCACATTATTTTTACTTTTTAGCTCTTCATCTTATTTTTCTTCACAAATTCAGAAAATGTCTGAAAGACTTTTTCCCTTTGTTCCATCGAATCGTCTCCGAGATCAAAATACTTCTCTGCCAGGGCACCGGTTTCAATTAACCGTTTGGTCCGGGCTTTTCTCTTTTCCCAATTGATTTTACGCAGGGCTTCATTTTCCAACCGTTTCTTCTTTTGTTGCAGCGCCTTCACTTTTTCTTGTAATTCATTCACTTGTTGCAGCCGATTATCCTTCATGGCGCATCATTTCATTTTCACGCGTTTCATTCTCCCCATTCACTTGAACAGCCAGCTCTTGAATCCATTTCAAAGCTTCTTCCTCTGAATCCACATTCCACACCTTTAATAATTCACGTCCAATATTCAGCTGCATTTGTTCCTCTAATCGTTTTTGTTTTTCCTTTAATTTCTCAATTTGCTGTTCGATCGTTAAAATCTTTTCAAAGTTATTCGCCATTGTTCTTTCACTCCTTTTTTATTTATATATAAAAATATTAACATATATATAAAAATAATCTATAAAAAAGGAAAAATTATGGTACAATAAATCCGAGGACTGAAAGACGAGTGCCCATTTATACACCACTAAAGTGGTGCCCTGGGTTTTGCCTTCGGTCAAAAAGTTTGTCGCCTTCGGATATGAAAAAGATAAATGAAAAAGAGGGGAGGGAATTAAGATGAGTTATTACATGCTGCGAGCGAACGTGATTAGCAAAAAAACACAATCCGTAGTAGCAAGTGCCAGCTACCGAAGTGGAATGCCTTTGTATTCTGAACGCGATGAAGAAACCAAAAGCTTTCGAACTCGTGGGGTAGCCCCTGAAGTATTCATCTTAAAACCTAATCACGCCCCTGAATGGACGCTTGATCGTGAAAAGTTATGGAATGAAGTTGAGACAAAAGAAAAAGCATGGAATGCGCAATTAGCTCGTGAGATTCTTATTGCTTTGCCACTCGAACTCAATCACGATCAACAAAAGAATCTCGTCAAAACATTTGTTCAAACGCACTTTGTCGATGAAGGAATGGTGGCGGATGTCGCCATTCATCGAGATAAAGAACACAATCCTCACGCACATATTTTACTGACGGTTCGTCCTTTTAAAGAAGACGGGACATGGGGAGATAAGAAAAGAAGAGTGTATGAACGAGATGAAGACGGAGAGATCAAACGAACAAATGATGGAAAGAAAATATTTCAAACGGAATCGTCAACGGATTGGAATGAACGAGAAACATTGGTGAAGTGGAGACTTGCTTATGCAGAAGCCATCAACGACTCTTTCTTAGAAAACGGGATTAACGAAAGAGTCTCAGCGCTCTCTTTTGAGGAACAAGGATTGGAAAAAATCGCCGAAGTTCGTTTGGAACGTAACGAATATCATTTCGTTAAACGATTGGCAACGCAAGGAAAAGAAGCATCCACTTTTTATCATCAACTCAATCAAGAAATTCGCCAAACCAATCAAGAAATTGCGCGTCTGGAATCCAAAATCGTTTCGCTCGTTGCGCATCAATCAACTCCATCGATTGAGAAACTTCTTCACCAGGAAACGAGTCTCGTGATGAGCCAACTCGAACCTGAATACCAAAAGAGTATTCATTTTTTACAAGGCCGTTTAAAACAAGATGTGCAATTCAAAAATGTTCGTCAGCACTTAGACGGATTGTATCGTTGGAGAGAGCGCACACTCGAACCGAAAGAAACAGAAATGACTGTTACGCATGGCTTGCTTGACGCTGTCAACAAGGCGTATCATACACAAAACCAAGCACTCCTGCAGTCCCAAGGTTTTTCATTGGATCGCTTCTATGAACAATTTGTGCCTCGACTTGAAGCATACGAAGAACAAGATAGGCTGCGAGAAAAAGAAGCCCAAACGCAAGACATGTTACTGGAACATACGGAACGAGTTTACAACGTCTGTTCACTGATTACACATCGCGCATTCAATCAAATATACTCAGATGTTTCAGAAGAGTTTACATGGAACGATCGTGTCCTTCTCGCTAAATCTGACATTCTTGAAGCACTTAAACAAAATCGATTAGATCAAGTTCCAACTTCTGAAGACGTGTCAGAAGTATTAGCGATTGCTGAAATGGAGCAACTAATCGAAAAAAGCGATATGTTAAGCAATACTGTCCGGATTCAATCGTTAACTCGTAATAAATTGGGTAAAGAAAAGGATGCGCTTCTTAAAATGCGCGGGGAACCTGAGAAAGTCTATTCTCTTTCTATTAAGCTGAATACGATGCAACAACTTCTCATCCAAAGTAGTCGCAAAGCTGAGTTGGTTAACGAACAACTAGGGCTACTTCTTCGTCAAACGTTTGCAGACGAAAAAGAAAGCACTCTTAAACAGATCGATGCGTTGCCTCTTCAAGTAAAAGCTGACATTTTGCGCTATTACAAAGATGAGTTAAAGGATGGGTTCATGCCAAGTTTAAAATCCTGCGTACAATTCGCTGCAACTCAGGAAACTGAACGAACTGCCAAGCAGCAAGCTTATGAAAAAACGCAAGCTCATCCATTTTTCAATCGCTTATCAACCGCGCAGCGAGACATCTCTCACTTTATGGGAGGACGAGCATCCAGCGAATTACTTGAACAATTGATCCATCAATCCAGCTTTTCTCACGGTGCTAAACAAAGTACACAGCTGTCATCTAAACTTAAGAGAAAAACGAAGAATCAACGCATCCGTCAGCAATTAGATTTAGAAGTCGACTTATAGAAGGGTGGAGGAAAAATGGCGAAACGAAAATTCCGAAAAGGTGCCGGAGTACGAATAGCGATGACATTCCTATTAACTCTTCTGATTGGGTATGTGTTATCTGGATTGTTTACGTTATTGAAGTTAAAAGGCGAGCTCAACCATCGGCTACTCGATGTATCTGGTACCCTTGATTACGTCCTGAATGATGCCGACAATCAAACCAAACTATTAATTCTTCTATTAATGGGCATCTTCTTCTTTTGGTTTATTTCCAAGATGAACTTGATTGAAAAAACCTATGAAGATGCACATGATTACGGTGTCCATGGATCGGCACGCTTTACGTTACCACAGGAAGTCATGAATGGAAAACAGTTAGCTAAACGCAACAAGTATCACAAAACGAATCCCACTAAAACGTTTGAGTCGCTTGAAAACGGCTTGATTGTAGGGAAGGTTCCGGATAAAAAACAAGTGCTCATCATCCCTCGAGAAACGTCCATCGACAACCGAAACGTGTATGTGGTCGGATCCAGTGGGAGTGGGAAAGGACAATCCTATGTATTGCCGAACTTGTTAAACAATCGAGAAGAATCGATTATCGTCACGGATCCTAAAGGCGAACTTTTTCATGAAACAGCCCAAATTAAGCGTGAGCAAGGGTATCAAGTCTATCAAGTTGATTTCATTAACTTTAATGAAGACCGATACAATTTACTAGATTACGTTCTTGACGATCAGGATGCGCAAAGTGTCTCTCTAACCATAGCTAAAAACTCCACGAAAGATGGAAAAGAAGACTTTTTCATGGAACGTGCGCAGAAAATGTTAGCTGGATTGATTGTTTACTGCAAAACAGAAAAACAAAATGCCAGTATGAAAGACGTCATTGCGACGTTTAATGAAAAAGTGGCACCTGATGAAGATGAATTCCGTGATTGGGTAGAAGATGATTTAGGTCAAAATCATCCAGCGTATCAACTATTAAAAGGGTTGACGACACTTGGTGGCAATACACGAGCGAGTGTTACCTCTTCATTCGCATCCCAAGTGAGCATTTTTACGCTAAATAAGATCAGCAAGATGACAAGTACAAGTGATTTTAACTTCCGTACATTCCAAGAACAAAAAAGTGTGCTATATGTGAAATTACCCATGGACGACAATCCATTCATGGCCCTAACATCTGTCTTTTTCGACCAATTGATCTCCCAATTTTATAAAATGGCCGATGAAAATCGCGGGAAGTTGAAAATCCCAACCATTTTCTTATTAGATGAGTTTGCGAACATCGGAAAAATTGAGAAATACGGTCGCGTTTTAGCCACTTGTCGAGGGTTAGGGTTATCTATGAATACGATTGTTCAGGATAACGGGCAGATTGAAGCGATGTATGGCAAAGAAATGGCTCGTTCTATTTTGTCCAATCATGACACGCTCTTATATTTACGCAGTAAGGATATGGAGACCATCAAGTATTTCTCTCAACTCGCTGGCGAAACGACAGCAAAAGTTCAAACCGGTTCCACCAGTCAAAGTGGCGGCTTCATGAGTGGCAAATCGAGTGCTAGTTCCAGTCAGTCCGAACAATATGTGAAGAAACCCTTGATCCCCGAAGGGGACCTATCCAATATTCCTAAGGATACCAGCTACTTATTTGTCAGTGGCATGTTCCCAATGAAACTTGAAAAGGCTTGGCAATCCGAAGTATTTGGAAACTATCTCGAACAATTCCATCACGTCCATCAAGTAGAGGAACCGAATCGAGTCGTAGAAACACAAGTCGCTGCAACAGAAGAAGAGGCGCCACAAGCTGCACCTCCTACTTCTGTCAGTGCGGGCATAACCACACGAGTACTCGAGGAAGAATGGAATCAATCGGAACATCTGGACTTAGATTTTGATGAGTCCGAGCCGGAACTACATGAGTCGCTTACCGAAGAAGAGGATGATTCTGAAAAAGAGGACATTCAAAAGCGATTAAAAGAGAAAGAAGTGACCATTCAAAACTTCTTCTAATTCTAGATGGATGACTATATAAACCCACACACCAAAAGGAGTGAACTGGATGTATTTGACCATTAGTGAAATTCTCGCAACGGACAAACGGATCTTAAGTTTTTATGACCCTGTGCCCTTTGAGGCACTTACATATGATGGTGTTCTCGATTTAGAGGAAAACATCGCAGATTACACGGTGACTTGTTACACACCCATTCGTATTGAAGGCAGGTTAGAGCCTTTATATGAGGCTTGGTATGTACGAAAGGACGTGATTGAATATGTCGAGTAAAGTAGATTTAACTGAAGTATCCAAACGGTTAGAGACGAGCTTAGAAGATTTATTCAAAAATGACCGATTCCAGGACTTGTTGAATGTTATGGCTTCAGGACACAATTATTCTTTCCATAACGCGTTACTGATTGCTTCTCAATATCCGGATGCGACCATGATTCGCGGTTTCAAACAATGGCAAGCGCTCGGACGCCACGTCCTTAAAGGCGAAAAGAGTATTGAAATCCTTGTACCTACCTTTCAAAAAGAAGTAGAGCAGACTGTAGACAAGGAAACCGGTCGTGTCCTTGAGGATGAGAACGGCGATCCACAAGTGAATGTAAAAGAATCGATTAGTGGCTATGTATTTGGCAAGGTGTTTGATGTCTCTCAGACAAGTGGCCGTGACCTTCCCAATGTTCGAGATTTCGTCCAGAATGATTTGCAGTCGGAAGACTCCTTGAGTGAGTTGTATGACCGTTTTGTACAGAACGTAAACACAGACGAGAAGAATCCGTTATCCATTCAAGAAGCTCACCACGAGCATGAAGCCTATGGTGGTTTTTATAATCGTACGACCGACGAGATTGTTATCAATACAGCAGTTTCCAATACAACAGATGCTAAATTCAGAGTCGTCATTCATGAATATGCACACGGGCTACTTCACAACAAAGAAAATGAGATGCATCAATATCCCCGTGGTCATAAGGAAGCACAGGCAGAATCCGCAGCCTACATTGTGTCGAAATATTATGGGCTAGATACCAACCTGACTTCGACCGGCTACATTGCGACCTGGGCTCAGGACTTGAATGTCGCCAAACAAGCGATTCAAGAAGTGCAGCAAGTATCCAGTCATATGATTGAACAAATTAATTCTCTGCAAAGTGAAAAAATCAATGAGTTTTATCAATCCATCGATCCTTCCAAAGTGAAATCTGAATTAGAGGAAAAACTTCAAATTGATTTAAACGATTTTCCAACCATGCAATTGGTAGATCCAAAGAACGGATTGGTCTTATTTGCGAAAGTGGAAGAAAATACACGCGACAACCAACTTATCCTGCGTACTAATACTAATCGCTTAGTGCCGTTAAGTGACTTGGAAAACCGTTATCATGTCATCAACGTATTGGAAAACAAGAATGAAATTACAAAAGAGTTTAAAAAAGTAGAAGACTTCATGAAGGTAACCAAAATCGATGATGGTAAATATGCGGTAACACTAGAAGGGGGCACAACGACTGAACGAACTTTTGCGAAGAAAATTGAAGGACAAAAGTTCATTCAGAAGACAGCGATCGCCCAGTCCTTAAATACCGAACGATTTCTATCTGTCACTTCCGTGAAAGAAACCAATCATTTACAGACCAAAAATGAAAAGCTTTTACTTGAACGTGTCGGCAAGTACATTAAAGCGAAGAACTTTAAAGCTGAGCACCGACAAAATGTTACGGTAGGATGGCATTTAATGAAAAACCCATTGTTGCAGTCCAGTGAAGCATTGGAGAAAAACATTGAATCCTTAAATCCTCACCACAGTCACACCAAAGAATTAAAAGAAGCAGTGGCTACCAAAGAAAAACAACACGAATTAGAGAAATGAAACAATAGGAGAAAGTGGGAATAAACCCACTTTCTCTTATATTTATTTACTGAAATTATTTACTGAAATTAATTATTGAAATATGATATTATATCTGGAAAGATTATGTAATAAGTAAAACATTAATTTGAGTTTATCCGAATCAAAAAATGGAAATTAAGCTACCGATATCACATGAAAAGCCAAACAAGAATGATGTTAATGAAGATGTAAGAGAACGATTGAACGATTTGGCAAGAGACTTTAACCTTGACCAAACTTTTTTTACTCAAATGTATCAGTCTGCTCATTCGTTATGTAAACCAAGAAGAAACTGTAAATAATCCGTTCGGTTTTATCAAATCGAAAATAAAGACTGCTTGGGAAATACATCAAAATGGCTTTCCTATTACTTTTGCTGATTTAAAATCGAGTAAACGAAGAACTGTACGGACAGAGTCGCACGAAAGATCCCAATTGAGTGAGGAAGCGAAAAAGCAAAAACGAAAGTTGCTCGCAAGTTTTGGGAAGTCTCCGGAAGAAATTGAAGAATTGATGAAAGGAGAATAGACACATTGGAAAATTACCTTAAAAGTTTAAAAGAAGATTTAAGCGAAATAAGTAATGAACAATTGATGATTACAGTGAGACGTTCAGATTTAGAAAGTTTGATTCAAGCATATGAAAAACTGAAAGAAGAAAAGTCCTCCACGAAATAAGGGAGGACTTTTTTAGTGATTAGCAATATCCGAATCAGAGAGAGTGCCCATCTACACAGCCTAAAATTTTTGGTATGGTTTTGGGCGACTTCTAGTCGTGAATAATGCACTGCATTAGACCCGCAGGGGCGAAAAAATTTCAAATTTAAAGCATGTTTGATGCACAAAATTAAGATTCAAATTGCTGCCCACAATGCTTCGAGAAAAGGCTGCAAATTCTTAATTCACAGTACATCCAAACTTAAGCAATAAAAAGCCATACCATGACCGGTAGTGGCTTTTCTTACGCTCTATTTTTTTGCATGAACATTTCAATGGTCAGTGTTTCGCCATTGTTATGGAGCAGAAACTTCTTGAATAATTTGAAGAAGGATTTAAATAAAATGAGAGCCAACAGCTCACGATTACTGGGAAACCTAAATACCTTTTGTTCATCACGAGCGCAGCTGCGAAGATAGTAAGACACTTATTTAGGTCAAACCAGTTCTCTAATCCAACCAAAAAATTTAATTTTTAGGCTAATTACATAATACAGGGGTCTAATGAGTATAAGACAAAAAAGAGAGGATGAAAAAAATCATTGGAATGGTTCGTGAAGCTCAAAATGGAGATAAACAAATATTTTTAAAAATTTTCCGAAAATTTGAAGAAGATTTATACCGAATGGCTTTTGTGTATACAAAAAACAAAGAAGATGCATTGGATATAGTTCAAGAAACAGCGTACAAATCCTTTAAAAACTTACATGGTTTAAAAGAACCACAATTTTTCAAAACTTGGTTAATGAAAATTGCCATAAATTGTGCAATTGACTTGTTAGAAAAGAAAAATAAAGTCATTAAGTTTGACGTGAAAAATATTGAGGATGTTGCTTTTATAAATAATGATATTCCTCTGTCAGTAACCCTAAATGACTTAATTGGGTCACTGAACGAAAAAGAAAAAACAATTGTGCTTCTAAAATTTTATCACGGTTATAATTTTAGAGAAATAGCAGAGATCATGGGCTCTCCTTTGGGGACTGTAAAATCTGATTTATACAGAGCCTTAGAAAAGTTACGCAAAAAAGTACGGAGGTCGGATATGTATGGATAATAATATAAGAGAAGAGATAAGGAAAATAGAAATTCCAAAGGAGTTACACGATAGAGTTCGAATGGGTGCCGAGAAAGCATATACAGAAAAAGTGGTACAGGAGCTTAATCGCAAGAAAATCGTAAATATTAGTTTAAGGAAAAATAGAAAAAACTATATTGGTGTCGCAATCTTATTATTTATTTTGCTATTAGGTTCGGCTTTTGTTTCTCCAGCAATGAACAACGCCCTTGCAAAAGCACCTTTCTTGAATTTGATTTTCGAACCCAAGCATTCAATTACCTCCATAGTCGTGGCTATTCATGAAAAGTTGATAAAAAAAGGATATCGTATTGAGAATGTTTTTTTAGATCCCCCGGATAAAATTATTAAGATAAATATTAAGGGTACAGAACAATATTACACTGATGTGAAAGAGTA
>NZ_JBYNRN010000037.1:0-15289 GCF_057785155.1 Paenisporosarcina sp. | reverse complement strand
TAACAAATTTAAAGACAAAATCCAATATTTACTGTTTAAATGGCTCAACAGAAGAAGTCAAAGAAAATCCTTTACTTGGGATAAATTCAGACTCTTTCTTCATAAATATCCGTTACCTTCACCAAAAGTTAAGGTGAATATTTACGACTTAAGAAAGAAGATTAGCTACATTTTGTGAATGGTGACTAGGAGGAGCCGTGTGCGTAAATAGCGCAAGCACGGTTCTGTGAGGGGGGAGGAACACAATCTACCGTAAGGTAGAGAGGTTCCCTTCTACTCGACGAGTTGAAGATTCTCCGGCTTCGTATGAGTTCTTTTGCTTATTGAACTAACGCAGCAGGTTAGTTAAACAAAGATTGTAAAAAATCTATTATTGGAATAAGTAATAGGTAAATCAGGAGGTAAATAAATGGGGAATTCATTGCAAATGAGAACAGAGGCTACTTATTCGTTGAACTTTTTGGTATATCTCCAAAATATATTTCTTAATCAAAATCAGAGTAAAGAAGAGTTCAAATTCCCTTACAAACCAATTAAGTATATCTTTCAAGAAGATTTTGAATTTTGTTTTAAAAAGTCATGGGATGAAGTTTCACGAAGAATTTCTGAACATCCTATGAATGATATAAAAATTTTCAATGAAGAGAAAGATTTATTTTATCAAAGATTATTCAAAGAAAGTGACGATAATCTAACGGATTATACTGAAATATATCAATCTTATAAAATTTGGTGGGACAGCTTTGCTGGACGTTTTTCAGTAGAAAGGTCTATTGATGATGTAGGACAAAAATTATATATGGAATTGGCGAATTCACTGGTACAAAAAGAAAATGCACCTCAAAAAGAATTGAATATTAGTTTAATTTATGATGAATGTCTATTAGCTAATTTAGATGTCTCTTCTTATTTTGCAGTTCTTTCTACAAAAGATTTTTTTGTTAAGTACAAAGAGATGGTTCCCAAATTACTTAAGCATTTATTGAATTAACTGGAGCTTTAGTTAATGATCATTGGGCTGCGTAGTCAGCTCTTTTTCTTATTGAACTAAAGCAGCATTTAGTGGAACAAGAAAAGTATTAAAATTCGCTACAAGGTAAAGGGGGAACTCCAAATGACTTTATGATACGGTTCGCTTTAAATAATACTCAATATTCTCTATCCAATTACTTGCCTAATGGGCAATTCTTGATATTTTGTGTGGATACCACTAGAAATTGTTGTTCTTTTAAAAATGAGTTTCTATTTTTGTATAGGAACAAACTATAATGACGTTGACTAGTTTATAGAAGTGGTCTTTTTCACCCTATTTTCTACATTGGTTTACCAGCAATAATATCTCTTGACTTCCTTCTCCATCGGGCATTTTATTTAACTCTTTTGTAATTAGATTTTTCCCATCCATCCACTGTGCATTTTTCGATTTGGCTCTCGTTCCTCTTCTATATACATTATAAAAAACTGAAACAAGTGCCCGCACGGCCAAGTAGGGAAACCCCGGATATTTGACGACCGGCCACTCCACTTTGCTAGCGTATCCAATAATTCTGGTCCAGCTTGCAAATTTCTCTAACCAGGTCGCGAGTGCTTATCGCAACTCTTTTTCTTATTGTACTAACGGGGCAGCTTTGTTCGAGTAGCGTCGTACGTTCAAACCACGTGGCAATAAATGGATGGTATTTATTGCCATGCTTTTGTTACATTTGTTTTTTCACAAAGGAGTAATCTGTTGCATTAAATAAGATGAAAAAAAATAGTTTCATCGATTTATAATTAGGTGGCCATGACACTGAATAAAAGTAATACGGAATTTGGTCAAAAAGGTCTGAATTTGCTAACTGCTCTTGAGCTTGATGTAATTGCTTCAACAATAGATACATTAGGCGATGCTTTTGGAACGATTGTAGCGGTTCTAGCGTTGGAAGAAGAGAGAAGAGTCTTGAAAATCAAGATAGACAATTGATAAAAATGCAAAAACAAATTGATTATTTAACACGGGATAATAGGAACTTAATGAACATTTAATCAGAGCGCAATTTTAAATCCCCGCTGTTCTGAATGTCTACATGAACTTGAAAATCTAAAGATAATTTTGGATAGTACTTCGAGCGCCAATACTTTAATTCCTTTCGAGGGATCTTGGTTCTAAAAAATTGTCCGATCCCTATAATATCGGCTTTATTTGTCTGTAGTTTAGTGAACATTTCATCGAATCGAGTTTTAAGTTGCATCTCCAATTCACGTTTTAACGCTTCTTCAGAAGGATTTCCTCTCGTTTCGAGTACCGTCACCTTCAGCTTAAGCTCACTTTTCAAATAGGGGATTTCATTCTTAAACTTACTTTCATGTTCAATTGTACTACCAACGATCAAAACGCTCCCATGATTCATGACTTCAATTTTCCCCTTGGTGCTTTGATTATTAAAGGCATTGAATAAAAGGGTTTCATCAGAGTCAATTTGCTCGACCATCTTCCCGTTTTTTATTACCGCGGAGCCTACTTGTTCAATTAATGTAGTTTCCCCTATTCTTAAAATGGGGATGGCAACGTCCTTAGTATAAGAATGGATACTTCGATAAACCTGCCATACTCTAGTCAGCGCTATATGTGGAGTCCATCCCGCATCTTTTTCAAAATAATCCAAAAGAGCTGTCCCTTCTGTCCCTTCAGGTGCCTGATATTGCTTCATTCTGGAGAAGAATTGATCAAAGTCATCACTACAGATGGCAACTATTGTTCTTGGAGGAACATCAGAGGATCTCATAAATCCGGAAATCAAGTCATTCATTCCTTCTTGGGCTAATTCATCTTCAATCATAATGACCTTCACATGATGCAAGTCTATATCGCTCTCCAAATTAGCACTTATTTTATCCACCGCATCAATCACAGTATTTGCTGTTTCTATTACTACTTCGGTTTTAATGGAGTTCTGAGAGGGTTGTGGAATCTGAAGAAAGACTTTATACTCCTCATTTTCCTTAGAAATACCCAGCACAACAGGCATGGATCGGTGATTAATATCCTTGTTATCCCAACAGCCGCTAAGGGTAAATGATAAGAGAGAAATGATTGTAATGGTTATTGCGTTTTTAATTTTTCTCATATTTAATGCCCCTCCTTAATCGAAACCCAAGGTAATAAACAGATATCGGCACCGAAATTAATACGTACAATTCCAAGAATATGTTCAACGTAAGAAGACGTTCGACATCCTTCCAACCTGGAATCATCAGACAACTAGTAAAAATAAGTGATGCAAGAGTTATCGTAAGATAAATAGGTTTAATCGTTGGAAAACAGGTATTCAAAATACGGACTGTTTTCCACAGTAACAATGAAATATATAACATGATAAAGGTCATTAGGACCATCAGGAAAAACATAGAAACCCTGTCGAACATCAACCAGTTTAAGTTGACAGTATCAATTGCAACGACAAAAGGAAATAAAAGATTGGAGGCCGTAGCCTGTCCGAAAATAGATATCGGGATATAGACCGAAAAAATGAAAAAGGGAATAAGGGTGATAGCGGCTATCAAAATTTGTTTCCTCTGGTAGGATACATATGGTCGGATAAAACCTAAAAACAAAAAAGATCCTCCAACTGCAAAAATGCTTTTATAAAATGAAGAATCCATTATAAAAGAAAATTGTTTATCGATAATCGGAAATATATAGTGCCAATCGACATACTGAAAAGAGAGACAAAAAATAAAAATGAGCAGAGGGAGAAACAGGCAGGATAAAAGTACAGCGGTGCGGAGTATTGTTTCCACACCTTTTATGGCCAAATAAGTCGAAATGAATACTAATAGAGCCATGATTGCCCAAAGTGGGGTCTCGGATAACAAGACAACCGATATGATCTCAGAGTTAGCCCGTACAGTGATGGTATAAATAATAATGGAATAAAGGGTAACCGGTAATAAAAAAATAAAAGCAACGACCTTTCCGAATCGCAGATAAATGGAGATGAGATCTTCGTTCGGGAAATAACTTAGTCCCTTCATATATATAGCAATAAGGATAAAATTAATAATTACACCTGTCATGATAGGCATCCAGTGCCCTTCTTCGGTACTTGCAATAATGCTTGCAGGGTACATAAAAAAAATAAGCCCTAAATGCGTTAAGATGTATATTAGTACCACTTGAGAACTTTTATCCATTTTTTATTTCTTCCTTTGTCGAGTTAAAGTAAATGTAAGGAACCCCAAAAGTAGTGATGCTTGCTAAATATGCACAGACCAAGACAATACCTCCTAATATTCCTAAAATGCCGAATATAGAAGCCAGGAAAATGATTAAATACTTAATAATTCTTATCGTAAGAGAGTTTTGAAATCCTACAATAGTCGAGTTTGCTATCGCTGTAGCAGCAAGTACAATAACCAACAGGTTACTCACTAACTGCGCATCCACTGCTGCCTGTCCAAGTATGATTCCTCCTACCATGGTTATAGTCGGACCAATACTTTTAGGAAGCCTTACACTTGCCTCTATGATTAATTCCAGAATAACGAACATAAGTATTATTTCTACAATAGCAGGGTAAGGGATACCACTACGGCTTTGGGCAATGGATAACGCTAATTCTATTCGCAACACTTCTGGATTAACGGCTACCAAGGCAACATATAGACCAGGTAATAACATAGTTATAAGTACACCGATTACACGTAGGGAACGAAATGAGACCATGAAAGGGACGGGAAAGTTCCTGTCATTCTCAAGAGCAAACATATCCCATAACAGTCCAGGTAGAATAAAGGCGATAGGCATTCTATCCAGAAATATAACAATCCTCCCTTTTAACAGGGAATTGCTGGCCTCTTGTGGGAGCTCAGTTGTTTTTAATTGTGGAACCGCTATCCAAGTAGAAAAGCCCATCATCTTGGTTAAGTCTTGTACGTTGTTAAGTTCATGGTCTTCGTTCCTTTCGAATTGTGCCATGATTTTATGCAGTAAATCTATCTTAACAATTCCTTCAAAATAAAGGAGAGAGAGTTTCTTTTTTTGATTGGTACCAAATGTATATGACCTTACCTGTAACCCTTCTGAAATTATATGTTTCCTAATAATGCCTATATTTGTATCAATATCTTCTATAAAAGAAATTAATGGTCCCTCAAGAACGTTTTCATTTGTGGGGGATTGTATTGAACGATTTAGTGTTTGCAGAACAGGTTCAACTATTACATATTTCTTAATGTTTTCCTTATGTAAGAGAAGGAGAAGTTTTCCGTCTACGATAGCTGAAATAGCTTCTTTTGTATTGCTCTCTTTTACTTCTCCGATCTTATTTAAAAGATTTTCAAACGGTTTATCATATTGGTGTATTGATTCAATGTTTTTTTTAATAGTTACTAACGTTTTGGGCAAGTCAATAAGACTCCTAAACCCCAATAACACAACTGGGACGTTAAAAAATTGCTCCTCAAATATAAAAAAATCATCATTATTTCCTAACTTATCTTTTAATTCTCTTAATAAAACTTCCATTTCACGAAATCCTCCCTTCTCTAGAAAAAAACTTTTTATAATTGTTCCCATTTGAAAAATTTATATGCAGAGGTAATGGAATTAACAAGAAAGGGTCGTATCAGTTATTTTGGGACGGTCATTGAACTAACGCAGCAGTTTAGTTGAATAAGAAAGTTAATTATTTTAAGAGGGAATTAAATGGGTAAAGATAGTATAATTAAAAAGTCTGAAAATTAATTGATATAATTTGTAGTCAATAGTTGTTAGAGGAGGCGTTCATTATGACAAATAAAAAAAATTTTATTATTAATGACTACAAGGGGATAACGACTACTTAACAAGGTTGTTTAGCGTTTCCCCGAATTTTGAAAGGGGAAAATTATGAGTAGAGAAAATGTGAAAATTGAAGAATTAAATGCAGAAAACTGGTACGAATGTTGCGAATTAGAGGTATCAGCAGAACAAAAAGAATACATGGAGCCCAATGCTATATCAATAGCTCAGTCAAAGTTTGAGCCTACATAAAAGCCATATGCTATTTATGTTGATGATAAAATAGTTGGCTTTTTGATGTACAATTCCGTTCAAGAAGAACTTGATGGTTATTGGATTTATAGAATAATGGTGGACGAGGAAAACCAAGGCAAGGGTATAGGTAAAGCTGCAACCAAATTAATGATTTCAGAAATGGCTAAATTACCGAATGCCAAAAAGATTGTTGTAGGCTATCACCCTGAAAACTTAGGAGCACATAATTTATACTCGAGTTTGGGATTTATTGATAATGGTGATAGGTTCGGTAAGGAAATGGCAGTTATAAAAAATGTAACCGAGTGATAGGTCGATAGAATAGTACAACAAGAAAGGACCATTTTGGTCCTTTCTTATTGTACTAACCGGTGCTTTACTTCAAGAAGGAGTAAAGTGTTTTTTGCATTTTTTTATTTACTAACGCAGCATTAAATTGAATAAGCAGGAAATATTTTGCAGGTTTTAATGCATTAAGGACAGGGAGTTTAAAGATAAAGTAGGGTTAAATTAATTGATAAGAATGGAACTTAATAATAAGAATATAGTCTAATTGGAAATCTTGATTACAAAAAACAGGAGTTATTTTTTGAATAACTATTATCAATGTTGTTTTGATATAAATTTGAATAACGATGATGTTGAAATTAAATTTAATGGGGATCACCAGGTTAGCGATTTCAAATTTATGATCTCTTTCTATTCGATACCTACGTTTTTAAATATACTTTTACATTTGTGGACCATTAACTTGTACGCCTCAAGATTTAATGTACGAGGGATAAGAATGTAGTAAAAAACCATGTGAATTGCTTTTGCGCGATGACATTACTACTTATTTGCATAAGGATGCAAGAATTTTGTTAGAAGGCATGTGTGCGATTTAAAAAGTTGATAAACAAATAAAACAATTCTACTGTCGAAATACATACATTAACACAATTTATTGCTAGGTATTATCTACTTTAAAAACGTCAAGAATCTTGAACAAGAGGTGTTTTTTAATATGCATGCAAAAGAATTATTTACACATGGTTTTATTTTTTCCAAGGACACTATAAACGACATCCTTTATATCATTTATGTCAAACGGTTTGGAAATGAAGTGTGAAGCTCCTTCAGAGAATAGATCCTCTGTAAATGTGTTCTCTTGGTATGCAGTCATCATCACTACAGGAACTTCTGGATGTTTTACTTTAATCTGTCTTAAAATTTCCTTTCCGTCCATCACGGGTAATTTTAAATCAAGTAATACAACATCGATTTTTACTTGATCTATTATTTGTAGAGCCTCTATCCCACGACTAGCTAAATAAGTTTCAAAACCATCTTTACTAAAGACTTCCTTTAATAGCATTAGAATTCCTTCTTGATCATCCACAATTAATATTCTTCTTTTCATATAATAATCCTCCTAGTACATAAGAAATGATTAAAAGCATTTCTATAAAATATAAAACCAGATTGACATAAAAATTTGAGACTAATTGGTAAAAAAATAATTATTAATAACCAAATCAGTATAAATTATTCAAGTATAATCTCATAAGTAATCTTGTTGGGAAATATCTTGTGAAAAACTTCGTTTTTTATGACATATTCTTTGTTAGTTTCCCATTAAAAAGGGTTTGATTTTTAATTTCTCTATAATTGTAATTTAATAAGAACTAATGTTCTCTAATAATCAGAGAGAACGTTCCTATGTTTGGAGGAATTTATATGAAAGAACTTATCTTGAAGTCAATGCAGAGGGGCATTATTGTGGAAGTCATGTACATGGCCAAGAGTGGTGAAGTTACTAAGCGTATTAGGGAAATTGTGAAGTATTGTACTTCAATTAACGGGTGCGCGCGACAAGTTCTGTTATAAGCGCAACAGGAGATTTATATAAAATAAAACTTTAGCTTTACAACGAAGGATAGGAATGACGGAGCCTTGTTTCTTGAAACTATCCCATCAATACTCCTGCATGCTTCCTGATTGACTGATCATGGGGTGTGAAGCACAGGTAGATTCGGTTGAACTAGGCTAAAGCCATTCTAATGAAAAAGGAATGCCGAAGGATAGACCGCATAGCTGAAAAACTAGATAATTAAGTTTTTTCACCATTCTTGTATATGAAAGAGTTAATTTTTTTAAAAAATACGCTCTTTCGAGCAATTAAAAGCACAGCTTTTAATAAAAAAAGGCTGTGTTTTTTCTTTAAGATAATTATTTCAAAATACCCAAAAAGGTTAAAAAATCAAAAAAAGTCCTTATTAATAGAAAGGCAGGTGATTTTCCTGTCCAAATCTATTAAAAGGATCAACTTATGTAAAAGAATACACTACATAAATCGTTTAGTAAATGGTAGTAATAAATGATTCATAATATATAATTAAATCGCACTGTTAGCATGCAACAAGAATTTCTAATGGATAGCCCCATAAGTTCTATTATTAACTCCTTTAAATTTGGCTAAATGCTCTAGTCTTATTATGAACATCTATTGCCTTAAGGTTTCGGGATAAATGTGACAATTTTGCGAATATTTTTAATTAGGTCAAGTTTCGACATTTTTCACTCCGCCTTTACATTACAATAGGAAAGGTTGTTTCCAGTTCAAGGGAATCAAAGCCTTATGCTATGAAGGGGAGAATAATGTGAAACTGTTGTTAATTAAAAACATATTGCTAGGAAAAATAAAATTCAAAAAACGAGATATGTATAAGAAAGCCAGACGTTATGGTCTTTTGGACTCTCGTGTGGTAACTTGCAGTCAAGAACTTGATGTCTTATTAAACAGATACCAAAGAATTTGTCTTGAAATTTAATGTTTTCGATTTGGTAAGGAGCAAACAATAATTAGAGAGAAAGAGGAACTAATACTGTTTTTATTTCTTCAAAATTTTATTTCAGACTATGTTATATGAGTTTTCAGCTGATAAATCGATTAACTCTTTCCAAGAAAGTGTTGTTGTTTAATTTTTCAGTATGAAAGCGTTTAATAAATATTGGAATTAAGGTGCAACTGGACATTTCAATTGACTAACTAGGAAAATCGCATTCAAATTAATTAGTGAAAGAATAAATTTTGACACTTAATACCCTATAGGATTGCGGTAGGGTTGCACTCTTTTTACAACCATAATTTAAAATCTTGTATACCTACTATTCCGTAATTTTTATAGATGATGTTTAATTTCTCTAGTTTTTCTAATATTGCGATTGTTCTATTTACACTGATACCACTTCTCTGTGAAATGGTTCGAATAGATTGGAGCAAAACGCCTTGCTCATCCATTTCGTTTAAGAAATAAATGCAAAGTTCCTCCGTGTTTCTAGGTACTTTAATTTGATGAATGGATGCTTCTTTTTTCCATTGATCGATTATTCTCTGCATATTTTCTTCAGTTAGATTGGCTCTTTCTTGATTAATTACAGTGACTTTAGTTGACATAGACCAATGTTCCTTCCCATATCACATGGATATATAGTATATAATGACAAACTCCTGACTTTAATCGCCTTTTACGATTTAGTCAGGAGTGTTCTCTTTATAGTTTAAATCTACTAAATAATTCCAATAAATTCATCGCCATTTGAGATAACCCATTCAAAGCAGAAGATATTACTTCCATAGAAGCTAGTTGCTCTTCCGTGGATGGTGCTACACTTTGTGAATTAATTGAACATCTCTTGTTACCGATTCACTCCTCTTTTTATTATAAGCATTATGAAACATTTTGGTTAATGTCTCTTTAATACGTTCCATAGTAAAAGGTTTCACCAAGAAGTCGCTAGCTCCTGATTTAATGGCATTTAGAACCATGCTAGCTTCTCCCATTGCGGAACACACGTCGATTCCATTCATTTCAGGCATCGTAATATCCATTGTTACTAAATCTGGACGTAGAGTCTCATATCGTTCTATTGCCACTTGACCGTTTTCTGCTTCCCCAACGATCTCATGCCCAAGCCTGGTTAACATAGCTTTTAACTGCATATGCATAAAGCTGCATCATCTGTTACTAAAATTCTAAACACTTTGAGTTCCTCAAATATCGCACTTTGTGCATGTACATGAACGTCTTGGGTTTCTTTTATTTCCACTAAATTTAAGACACGTTCTAAATCAAGTACGATGATTATTGATTGGTTTCCATTCCAAGTACCCTTACTTCGTTTTAATCTAACAGTACATAAATGTGGAGGATACCTGTATTCTCGCTAGAGACTTGTATATGATAGGCTCTTTCGAAGCCGGATAGCTTAGTATTCCCTTCAAAAATGGACGGTGAAGTTATATCCGTTGTAACTCCCTGGCTTGCCATGTACGTAGAAATTCCTGCAGCAATCATATTGCCTAGCTCTCCACTAAAGGATGTAAGCATGTCTCCTTCAATCGACATTCCGTACATAGCTGATGCAATCCCACTGAATACAGCTGGCTCACCCGCAAATAGAATTTTCCCTCTAACCTCTCCAACAACCCCTATTAAAACCCCGAATTGGATTACTAAGGGAAAAGTCAAGATACTTGGTTTACTTATTTGTAGTTCTAACGGAATAATATTTTTTATAGATGTATTTACACCGTTTAAAATATCTGTAATCGTCTTAATATTTATTTCTGCTTTCATCAACTTCTTATCCCCTATAAAATAATTTAGTTATAAAACTTAAGCACTATATGATATTAGTTTATAATTATCATTAATAATAAAAAACAATCTTAACACAAGTTGCTGCTACTACAATTTAATAGTTTATTTCGATATTTATATTGCATACACTTAGAAAGTATCTGAAAACAAATACAGTATTCCCTTTATTTAACAACAGCTTTTTTTGAAACTAATTCTTTTTGTTTATTTATATATTGGATTATTACTTCTACCTGCTTCCTTTAGCTATTTCGCCACATCTTAACTGCTACTTCTTCCATTCACCGGTATATTTTATCACGACACAGGTAATGTAGGTCGTGGAGCTAACGCTAAAATGCATAATCGATTTATTCACAACATGGCAAGGTATCATCCTCGGGATACTACTTCCCAAGAAGAGTAAAAAATGGGTGTACCTACATGAAAATTTTTTCTGAATTTACACAAAATTCTTGACGCTACCCTATAAATTATTCTTTATTGCATTTACATTATGTTCAAAATTTTCGGATAATTATAGAGGGTTTTTCCTGCTTTAAAAGGAATATAGAAAAGTATGTTTACATAATTTTCTTGAAAAAGAGGAGGAAAAATATGAGAAGTATTGGACATATTATTAAACAAGAACGATTGAATCAAAATGTTAAACAGATTTCATTAGCGAGGGGGATCTGTTCTACATCTTATCTCAGCAAAATCGAGAATAACTCAACTTTTCCAAGTGTGGACATCACATCCCTTTTACTCAAAAGACTTAACTTAGAAATAGAAGAAGTTTCGGAAGAAGAGGAAAGTACTCTAATAGAAAGCTTTTACAATTTATACAAAGATGGGATTCATAATAGGAACAAGACAATCATTACAAAATTTTTAGCTGAATTCTCTACTAGTAAAGTGGTTTTCATGCAACCAAAAAATTATTATAACTACAATCTCTATATGTTTCGGTTAATGTTGATTCTAGATGAGGTGAATGAAAGCATACAATCTTACTATGAAGTGATAATGAAAATGCATGACGAATTTGATGATAACCAAAGATTTGTGTTTAACTTAAACCTGGGTATTTATTTCTTGATGAAAGGGGATTTTTCGAAATCTTTAAATCAATTGGAACAATCTCTAGGACTTGTCCATCATATTGCAAATGAAGATTGGGAATATGCAGATTTTTACAATGTGATTAGCATGACATATTTTAAGAATAATGAATTTTTCAATTCGATCAACTATGCATCAAAGTCACTTAGATATTATACAGACAACCTTTTACTTAAAAGAGCAATTGATAATTATATTGTAATGGGTTTGGCTTACAAAAAAATGAAAAAATACAAAGAGGCAGAAAAGCATTATCATTTAGCTAGTAAACTTGCAGGAGACTATAAACTAGATGCATACAAGGGAATAATTTTTCAAAATTTAGGTTCTTTATATTCAATTCAAGAAAATCATACTAAATCAATTGAGTATTTTAATCTCAGTTTAAAATGTAAAGGAGGTGAGAGTAGTTCAGAAGGATATTTATTAACCGTTCTTTCAATTGTCAAAGAATATTCCAAGCAAAAGAATGCAGGTCAAGTGCTTAATTGGTGTGAAAGAGGATTAGGAAAGATTAATGAAGACGAATTAAATTCTAATCATACTATCCATTCTAACTATTTTAACTTTTGTATATACAGCTCAATCCATAGTTCTAGTAATGAACTTGAAGAAATATTAAAAAAAGCAATAAAATATTTCGAGATAATCCAAGATAATCGTCATGTACAAAAGTATTCAATTTTATTAGCAGAACATTATTTTAATGAAAACAAATTTAAAACAGCAGGGATTTACTTTAAAAAGGCTAATCAAATTTTATTTAAACAAAATAATATTATTCAGTGGGAGGATATGTAATAAATGAAAAAGAGATACCTATTTTTGTTGTTTGCTATAACTTTAATCTTCGGATTTGGAGATAACTCAATTAACTTAGCCGAAGATGAATTGCCTCGACCTACAGACGTAAAACCTTTTAAATAAAATAAAAACCTTTCAAGAGTATACATGAAAGGTTTTCTTCAAAATACTAACAAACTCAAATATCACGCATTAAAAAATGGCTACATGATTAGTAGCCATTTTTTTGTGAGGATTTTGCTGAGCTTTTTACTAATATTAAAATCTTTAGTTCACTCTAGCAAAACCAAAACCTGAAGCATAATCATCACCTGTTGTTGCTCCAGTACCGCCTTTGATATCGTAATTTTTCGCGCGGTTTTGTAAATCACTACGTAACTGAGTGTGAGACCAGCCTGGATTTTGAGCCCAGATCTTTGCTGCTAATCCTGCAACATGAGGTGTTGCCATTGAAGTACCACTGATTGTATTATAACCACCGTTGTTCCAAGTAGAGTAAATCGCTGCACCCGGTGCAGAAATTTCTATATCTCCTTGTTGTATGACATAATCACCATCAGTAGAAGCATACCCACGAGAAGAGAAGTTAGCTACACGATACGTACCGTTTTGCTGAACGTTTTCAAGAGCTGCAACTGCAACTGCATTTACAAGAGCTCCTGGATATCCGATTGTTCCTTGATTAGGACCTGAGTTACCAGCAGCGGCTACAACTAGAACTCCTTTACTATACGCATAATTAACTGCGCTTGAGATTAGACTATTATTGGCAGAAGAACCAAGAGACATATTGATGACAGTTTTTGTCCCAGTTGATGTTGCTTGATCTGCCGTATGACGTATTGCTGCAGCGATATCGTCAGAGTATCCAGATCCGTTATCTCCCAATACTTTATATGCCCAAAGATCAGCTTGAGGGGCAACACCGTAAATTCCTGCACCATCAGATCCTCCATCAGCTAATGCAGATCCTGCTACATGTGTTCCATGACCGTTTCCATCATTACATCCGCTAATGACAGTTGTAGAGCTCGTGAAGTTTTTACATTGTTCTACTGTATTTGCTAAATCGTAGTGATTAACGTTGACACCCGTGTCAAGAACTGCAATATTGATACCCTGTCCACCTGAAGTAGTTGTTTGATTACTATTATTGTAAATCGCTTTTATCCCCCAAGGAGTTTGATGGGTAGGATACTCAGCTGCTGCCACTTCATTATTAGTAGCTCTAACCTTGGTATCTGTATCTAAAGTAACTTTTTGCACTTTTGTGACTTGAACTTTTTTATTTTTTTTGAGTGCAGTAAATTGTTTTTCTGTCATTTCTGTAGAGAAACCATTTTCAGTTAATTCCCATCTGACTTTGAACTTACCTTTAATGGCTGATTTTGTTGGAGTGTCAGAAGCTTCAACATAAACACGAATTTTCTCTTCAGTGTCATTACTTATCGTGTCAGCATTTGCACTAAACGTCGGTATTGCTAGACTTGAAGTAAGCAAAATACTCATTAAGATTTTTTTTGAATTTGTCATTTTGTTTGCTCCTTTTTAAATTATTTTTTGGTCTTCAACAAATCTTGCAAATAACATCGGTTTTGAACGTTCAACTCATCTACTTCCTCATCTCGACATTCTCCATTCTATTTGTTATTTTGAATCTACTTTTATACTAATTTAAATTTTCAGAAAATTATATATATTTAAGTTGGGACATTTTTTTTGTTTTTTCGCTATTAATTACAGCTAGGAATGTAATCTTTTCGTGAAAAGAGGAAATATTATTAAACTCAACCAAACTATTAATAAAAAATGATAGAATTTGTCACAAAAATACTCTTGAAACCGTAAAACCTGATTGATCGAATAGATTTGATACAGATAAAGGATGAGTTAAAGAAACCCTAAAAAGTTCAATAAATCATCATAAATTTAAGATGAGTGAGCCTTCATTAAAAATCAGTTAACATAGATCAATTATCGAAAGCAGCAACAGACCAAATCTTACAATTGAGAAACCCAGCAAAAGAAATTGCTGGGTTTCTTCGTATATATGCAAAATAACGATTAAATCAATGCAAGTTATCTTTTAAAGTATCAGATATCTTTTATAACCAGTAGTGTCGTGTTCAGTAAAGCACGAGTTTTGTTACATATAAGGGTATACAACACTCCATGGCTATTAAATAATCGATAGTACAAAAAGATGAATAATGAACTGTAAACATTTACCTATATTTAAAATTGCGATTATTACGTATAGTAAAAAATGGCATCTCTTGTCTGCCAAAGAATAACTCTTCTCTTAGATTGATTTAAGAGGAGGGTTATTTTTGTGTAACCAATTATCCGATAATGGATATTAATGCTAAAATTAATTTTGAAAGATTCTTATTCAACTAACGCAGGTTAGTTCAACAAGGAAATGTTTTTGTAAAATGAACAGAATTTTAATGAATAAAAAATAAACTTCATATAGAGGTGGAATTATATGCCTAAAATTGACAATATGTTAGCAATTCTATGGATGCTTCGTTCAGGTGAAAAAATTACTGCAAAACAAATTTCAGAAAAGTTAGAAATGAATATAAGGACTGTGTATCGTTATATTGATACAATTTCAACAAGTGGCGTACCTATAATTTCAGAACCAGGACATAACGGTGGATACACTTTATTGAACAATTTTATTGAGGCTCCTCTTTTTTTTGATTTTGAGGAG
>NZ_JBYNRN010000036.1:0-55350 GCF_057785155.1 Paenisporosarcina sp. | reverse complement strand
TAGCTTAATTAACGGTTTTAATTAAAAAAGAGAAAACCTTCCAAAAAGGTTTTTGGAGGGCTGTTTGGCATGCTCAAAATAGTATAACATAGGGTTAATTAGAATTTTAGTGAAAAATATTGACATCCTATTAGCTGGTTTTAATGAAGAACAGAAGATCGTCCGAGACGGTCTTTTTTATTTGCCTAAAACCCAAGATAGATTGGATATTTATTCGGTGTCTCTGGTTTATGGAAAGCTCTTTTTAGAAAAAAATGACCTATTACAAACAGTCCTACCAAAAGGGCGTCAAATGGTGACGTTCCCAAATCTGATTGTATCGTGAAAGAAATTCCGAGGGTTAACAGTAAAATTCCTAATACATAAAAAGTATACTTCACATTAATCAACCTCTATATCGTTATTTTTATTGCAAATGCAACAAATATGTTTTAAATTGAATATAGACATTTATTATTGCATTTGCAACAAAGTTATTTACGGAGGAGTTATATATGAAGGAAATTTTGCGTGAAATCGGCATGATTGCTAGGGCATTGGATTCGATTAGCAATATAGAATTCAAAGAGTTTGAACTAACAAAAGGCCAGTACTTGTACCTGGTGCGAATATTTGAAAACCCGGGAATCATCCAGGAACAGTTAGTGGAGATGATTAAAGTAGACCGGTCCACAGCAACTCGTGCTATCCAAAAGCTAGAGTTGAACGGCTTTATTGAGAAGAAAGATGATCCGAACAACAAAAAGATCAAAAAACTCTATCCAACGGAGAAAGGGAATACGGTCTACCCTTTCATAAAAAGAGAAAATGAATACTCCAATATTGTTGCATTAGAAGGATTTTCTGAAAAAGAAGCGGAAACCACGTTCGATCATCTGCAGCGTATCAGAAAAAATATCGAAAAAGACTGGGAGTTTGTAAAAAAAGGAAACAAGAGAAACTACTGATCACCTAAAGGAGCTGCCTAATTTAATGACGATGACGATAACGATAAAAAAATGTATCCTTGAAGATTCACTTGACCTCCAAGCAATCAGTATGGAAACATTTACCGATACTTTTAAGGACCAGAATTCCCCTGAACACCTAAATGCCTATTTGGAAAGGGCATACAACGTGAACCAACTAGAACAAGAATTGGCAAATCAGTCTTCGCAATTCTTTTTTGTTTATTTTAATCAGGAAGTCGCTGGATACATGAAAATCAATACCGGTGATGCCCAATCGGAAGCAATGGGAAATGACTCACTTGAAGTCGAGCGGATTTATGTAAAGAAGAAGTTCCAGAAACACGGTCTTGGAAAACACCTGATGAACAAAGCGATGGAAATTGCGTTGCAGGAGAAGAAAAAGAAAATTTGGCTAGGCGTTTGGGAAGATAATGAAAACGCCATCGCATTTTATCAGAAAAAGGGATTTGTCCAAACAGATTCTCACTCCTTTTTTATGGGCGATGATGAACAAGTGGACCTGATCATGACCAAAACACTCCAATAATTTTTTAATGAAAGGAGGATTATCATGTATACACCAAAGTATTTCAAGGTCACCGATTTTGAAGAAATCCGGGAGTTTGTTCAAATGAACTCCTTTGGGACGCTTGTTACCACTAAAAAAGGAAAACCTATTGCGACCCACCTCCCCCTGCAATTAGTGAAAGAAGAAGATACCTACTATATAACTGGGCATATGGCTTACGGCAATCCGCAGTGGCGGACATTCGATACCTGTGAAGATGTACTCGTTATGTTTCAAGGACCGCACGCTTATATCTCTTCTTCCTGGTATGAACAGGAAAATGTCCCGACTTGGAACTACCAGGTTGTTCATGTATATGGAACTGCCACCATTTTAAACGAAGAAGCATTGAAACAGGATCTGACAAAGCTGTTGGAAAAATACGAGAAGCATCGTGAGAACCCTGTTCTATGGGATAAGCTTTCCCCTTCTTTATTGGAAAAAGAAATAAAGGGGATTGTTGGTTTCAAAATTATAGTACAGGAAATTCAGGCTGCCTATAAACTGAGTCAGAATCGTAATGAAAAGGACTATCAGAACATTATTGACGAACTTACTAAGGAGAAAGATTTAAATGCAAAGGCATTAGCCGAAATAATGAAAAACAGAGAATAATAAAGTTTACAAAGATAAATAGGAAAGAGTATTTCGACTATAAAAATTTTAAAGAGGGATTACTAAGGTAGTTTTCAATTTCTTATTGAACTAACGGCTGCTTTAGTTGAAGAAGACTTATGAATATTTGGTGCGAAAACTCAGTCTTTTGGGCTGGTTTTTTTTGAAGTTCAATATTTAATTTATAAGCTATCTAATATTTCAATTCGAGTAATTAGAGCCACCTGATACATAGCACTTTTAAAGATCACAATTCATGTTCGAAATGGGATCTTTTTTGTATGATTAACTTTTATTGTGTACCAGATAACTGGACGGGTATATAAGGGATGGTGAAGATAAGAGGGCTCTTCAGTTAAAAGTTGAAAGACAGTACAGAGGACTAGTTCACTTGATCAGCTGTTTGGTAGTAAGAAGGGGAAATCTAAATGAAGAAGATTCGAAGTGATGAGACAAGAAAAGAAATATTCAAGTTTTTCATGAGAACCTCGGCACCTCGATTAGCAGCAAAAGGGAAGTTGAAGCAATTGAAGAAAGAGGAAGGAGCAAAATGATCTCAACTGAAACGATGAAATCCTAATTACTTTATGAAGTAATGCTATCTCCTTCGTTAGTGGCCACCCTTGATTGGGTGGTCTTTTTTTGTACAAATCCGACAAATAGGCAAACCCCACTAAAAAGGCTATTTGCTGAAGGTGCTTTTTAGGGTGTGTGCAGGCAAATAACCTCTAACCTATATGTACCTTAGCTTCAAAGCAGGTTTAGAAGTGCAACTGCTGTATAAAGTGCGAATGTGCAAGTTAGTGTTATTTCGCTGTTTAATTTATAGGTAGTCAATCCCACATGTTTTACAGGTTCTAAATGGAGGTTTTTTTATATAAGGAGGGAAAGGATTTATTAACATTGTGTAGAATTATATGATATAAATGTAATTACAATTAGTTTATTGAAAGAGTGGTATGATTAATGAGATTAAAAGAAAATGATTTGATTTCTCTGGTTGATCTCATATTAAATATTAATACGATTCATCATGATTACTCAAATCAATGGTTAGGGAAATTAGAACAATCAATCAACTTGAAAAAAACTCAGGTTCGGAATGTTTGTGTTAGAAACACTATCGAAGAAATTGATAGTTTAGAAATAAATATGAATTTTATTAAATACACATTTGAAATTACAAAAAATGATCTTTTTTGTCTATGAAGAATTTCTGAAAATTACTGGGGTTAGATTATTTAATGATGAAATATATGCTTGGAAACACGGTCCAGTTGTCGAAAGTGTATATGATGTATTTAAAGTTCATAGATCGTCTCTAATTGATTATGAAGAAGATGACAATGTATTAATTTACTCTTCAGATTTAGCCATTTCTCCATCTTTTATGCGAATTATTTCAACAGAGCATGGTAAAGTAGCATTAGATACTATTCATGAAATAATAAAAAAATATATACACCTAGACGCTTGGGACCTTGTTGATATGACTCATCAAGAAGGAAAACCGTGGATAAAAGTATATAAATCTGGAATGAACAAATTAATAACTGATGAAATAATTTTATCTTATTCGTAAAAAAGCACCTCTAACCAGGTGTTTTTTTATTTGCCCAAATGTGGTTAAATGTCGAACGTTTAATAAAGGTTTATATCTTGTCTTGTCGAATATGTGTTGTAAGGATAAGGAAAGGATGATTAGAATATGCATTCACACAGGAAGTTGCAGAACTAATAGAAAAAGTTAAATGGAGTCATGAACTTAGTGTAAGAAGTAGTGTAATGGCAGAGGTTAAAAAATACTTTGGTGAAGAGAATGACTATTTAATTTATCCTATTGATCTTTATTTTGCTCATTCCGAAAATGGAGTATACCGATTCTACATATTCGCTGAAGACACTTTTACTGTGGTTACTCGTGATAACGGACATTTTATATTCCAAACTAATCTATATGACGTAATGGAAATGAATTACGATAAAGGAAACAACAGATTATTTAACCGTACTCTGAAGCTAACTTTCTCTATTGGAGAAAGTGTTACACTAGATAGTGTTGTCGATACAAGAGACCGCAACGTAGAGTTTTATGGAAATTTGATTGATGAAATTTATAAAACTTGTTAGCAAATCATTAATTGATGTATGTCTCGCAATGTTTATTGCATACTCGTTTGAGTGTGCTTTTTTTATTTCAAAATAATCTCAACCCATATTTTAACCCATATTATGAATTCATAAGAAAAAGCATCGCCTCCGAAGAGATGATGCTTTTTAGAGAAACCCTTGTTCCTAAAGGTTTCTTACGGGTTCTAGACCCAATGATCCCGACTGGGCTCGAACCAGCGACCTCCACCCTGTCAAGGTGGCGCTCTCCCAGCTGAGCTACAAGATCGTTTTTACTAGGACAAATTCTATTATATCGCTGTGGACTAAATAGTCAATGCCCTAGGATAGGTGTCATGCTGTCATGCATTACTAGCTTAAGAAGTGAGTCCATTCAGTTTGAGCTCGACCGTTGACGATGGTCCAACATTCGATGGCTACTGCTTTTCCATCCATCGGCTCAAATGCTAAGGCAGCACGTTGGAACAATGGTCCCCACATATTAAGTGCTGTGTTGTTTAATAAAGTAGCATGAGGTACCCATTTTCCTGGCAGGTAAGGGGATATCTCTGTTGTATGTAAATCGGCAATTAAATTATACAAATCTGTATGGAATTCTATTAATTCTTTCGTGATCACAGGAGCGGCAAAAAACGTGCCCTTTTGTTTAAAAAAGCCAAGTGAAGCGAGAGAGATAAGCAATTGTTTTTGCTTTTCACTCCACGGCTTAATGATTTCGCCAAGAATTCCAGGATGAACTTGTTCAAAAGTAAACAAACTCATATGAGGAGGAATTAACGTTTCTTTCCCACGAAGGGCAGCCCCTGCGAGATTACTTTGATCTTGTTCTAATTTAGTGGACAATTTATAGTCAAATCGAAGTACAAGTACTTGCATCTGATTCATTCCCTTCTTCATGATGCGGTTTTTGATATGTAAGGTATATTCTTTCGTTGAAAAGGAGTGAATTTCCTTTTCAAGTTGTTTGGAAATCGTGAATTTTTGAATGAAGCGGGTGAAATCTAGAATAGAGGGGTCGAATCCTAGAATGTGCCTAGCGAATTCTAGAATAGACCTAACGAATCCTAGAATACGCCCAGTCAATCCTAGAATACTCCTCATGAGATCGAGAATAACACCTCGTACGCTATGCTACTCAGCCACATATTTCTTCAAATCACACCATTTATCTGCCAGCTTTTCTAAAGCCAGCACTCATTGCTTCTTTCTCTGAACAGAACCATTCTTCTGGGTTTGTTTGGATATAGTGCTGGCTATCTGGTACGTGATAAATTTTGTCCCCATCACGATTAATATTTCCTTTAATTAAACAGTCACTATTTTGCTCAAATACAGCTTGATCAAAACCTCGATCCGTTGCATAGTTTTCGACTTCCCAAATGCCTTTTTTCGCATCTTTGGCAATTTCTTGAGCTTCCTCAAACTCATCTAAGTAACGAGTATTTGGAGGGAAGACATAGGCTACTCGTCCAAGCCCTTCAGATAACAGAATTTCTTGTACGGATTTTCCATCGATATACACATATGCAAGTAGTCTACCGTAGTCATCCATTCGATCACCGACATCAAATTCAATCGAAACTTGTCCAGTTTTCATAATCTCTTTGTGACGTGCACTCGCTTCTTCGCCACCGGGTTGTTTACCTAGCGTTTGATGTCTGACTTCCGGAGTATCTAAAAGTAAGTAGCGAATCGTTTCGGTCTTTCCGTTATACTTAACTTTAATGGTATCGCCGTCTATTACTTCGACTAATTCTACTGGAATTTGTTCGGTCGTGCCGGTCGTTGTTGTCGTTTTACTTGGTTGTTCTTCACATGCTGTTAATAAAAGAAGGATTGAACAACAGAGTAGCCATTTTTTCATTTTTCATCACCTGTACATATGGTATCATATTCTATTTTTTCATGTAGAAAGGGTTTTATTATGAAACGAATAATCGAATTAGATTTTGCCTACGATTTTGAGCGAGTATTGGATCGTCTTTCAATGGACCCTATTATTTCATTAAATAAAGAAAACAGAAGTGTTCATATTCCACTTAAAGAAGGAAAAATACTGACACTCCGTGCAACCGGAACTACAAATCAACCTGTATTTGAATTGGATAATGTTGAATCTGAAGAACAAATGAACTTCGTAAAAGAGATTTTTCACTTCGACCGTTCGTTAGATCCGATACATGAACATTTTGCGTCTACTAATTTATCGTCTGTTTTTGACGAACATAAGGGTACTCCGATTGTGCGTGAATTTTCACTTTACGCAACGTTAATGAAAAGTATTATTCATCAACAGTTAAACTTATCTTTTGCTCATACATTAACGACTCGATTTGTGCATACATATGGCCATGAAATCGATGGGGTATGGTTTTATCCAACACCAGAAAAGATTGCACAGATTCAAGTGGAGGAACTAAGAGAACTTCAATTTAGTACACGCAAAGCCGAATATGTGATTGGTGTATCTCAAGCGATAGCGAGTGGGGAATTAGATCTTGAAAAATTGGCACTTGAAGAAGATGATACGATTACACAAACTCTCATTAAATATAGAGGAATTGGACCTTGGACCGCACAAAGCTTTTTATTGTTTGGACTAGGGCGACCTAATTTATTCCCATTAGCGGACATCGGACTTCAAAATGCGTTGAAGAAATTGTGGGGAACCACTGAAAAACCGAAAGCTGAAGAAATGGCTTCACATTTCCCACAGTGGTCTCCATTTTTAAGTTATGCATCGCTTTATTTGTGGAGAAGTATTGAATAGGTTCGATTTAAAATGCGTATTTCTATCTCACAGGCTTTATTAGCAAAAAAGAAACTACAGAAAATCAATAGAAGCTATGAATACATGAATTATAAAAAATTAGAGAAACAGTTGTACTGCTTATTATTTCAACTTAACCTGAATAGGATTAGTGTTTTGAGCAAGTCATCTAGGGAGAAACAACATGAAGATTAAAGATTGGGATAAAAGTTTAAAAGCAAGATTAATCGGTGAAGCATTTATGAACATCACGTTTTGGATGTTCTTCCCGTTTCTTGCGATCTATTTTGCAGAGGAATTCGGGAAAACAACGGCTGGGTTTTTGCTTATTTTGTCTCAAGTATTCTCGGTCGCTGCAAATTTAGTTGGTGGATATTGCGCGGATCAATTTGGTCGCCGAACGATGATGGTCATTTCGTCATTTGGACAGGGAGCAGCATTTTTTTTATTTGCTTTCGCTAATTCACCATTCTTGGAATCGCCGGGATTAGGATTTATTGCTTTTACAATTGCTAGTGTTTTTGGTTCTTTATACTGGCCAGCGAGTCAAGCAATGGTCGCTGATGTCGTTCCAGAAGAGCATAGAGGGGAAGTCTTTGCAGTCTTCTATACATCTATCAATATTGCGGTCGTTGTTGGACCAATTTTAGGTGGGATTTTCTTCTTTAGTGCACGTTTTGGTTTAATGGTTGTTGCAGGCTTAGTGTGTTTATTATTAGCATGGATTTTAATTAAGTTCACGAAAGAAACATTACCAACGAATGTTGATAACCTGGCAACGGATACTCCTAAAGGGGCGATGCATGCCATTCGTATGCAGGTAAAGGATTACGGAGTGATTATGCAGGATAAGCTCTTCTTACTATTTATCATTGCAGGAGTTTTAAGTGCACAAACTTTTATGCAACTTGATTTGTTACTTCCTGTATATGTGAAGGAAGTGATTGCAAATCCTCAACTGATGTCTGTTTTTGGGTGGGATTTCAAGTTAACAGGCGAGTTGGCATTTAGTGTACTTATTTCAGAGAATGGTTTATTGGTTGCATTACTCACTGTAGCTGTTACACGTTATGTACTGAAATTCAGTGAAAAGAATGTCTTCTTTATATCTTCCATTTTATATACAATCGCGATGATGGTTTTCGCTTATTATGAATTGTTTTGGATTTTCGTATTAGCGATGGCGATTTTTACATTTGGCGAATTAATGATTGTCGGCTTATCTCAAAGCTTTATTTCCAAGTTGGCACCTGAACATATGAGGGGCCAATATTTTGCAGCAGCTAGTTTACGCTATACGGTCGGGCGAATGATTGCACCATTATCAATTCCAATGACGGTTTGGTTCGGGTTTTTCTGGACGTTCACCATCATTGCCATTCTTTCCTTACTAAGTGCCTTTGTGTATTATTTAATGTTTTATTTATATGAACAAAAAAAGACAGCTTCTCCTTTGAATTAAGGGGAAGCTGTTTATGTATGACATATTTGGTTATTTCTCTTCAAATTTATTGTTCCAATGTTTCGACTTCTTCAGTATCATCAAAGTAAATGAACGCTTCTTCCTCTAACTCGTTTAAGCGATCTTTATTAATCCCTAAGCTTAAGCTTCCTGAAAAGATGGGTTCCCACCAAGTTTCTGTTTTTAACATGTGTATTTCCTCCCTTATTTTTCTTAATTGTTTGACAGTTCTTTACCCGTAAAAGTTACAGTCTGAAACAAAGTTTTTAAAAAATGAAACAAATTTCCTAGAAGGAGTGTTGAATCACTTGAAGAAAACAACGTTTGCTCTAATCGGAACCGGCATTGTAGGAGAACGTATTATTAATCAGATTTTGGCGCATTCTACATGTGAAATCGTGGCAGTGTATGATGAAAATTCGACACGATTACAGGAAATAAAGTCAAAGTATCATTTACATAGTTTGAATTCTTTAGATGAGTTATGGGCTTTAAAACCTGACTGGGTGTATATTGGAACGCCTCCTAATCAACATGCTCCACTGACTGAGCTAGCTGCAAAACACGGCTGTCATATATTATCTGAAAAACCTCTTGCCCATGACGTAAGCGCAGGTGAACGGATGGTCGAAGTGACAAAGGAAATGAATGTCCATTCTGCCATGCATTTTCCGCTTATGTATAGTGATGCAGTCCAATCCATGATGGCTGCAGTAAATGATGGTTCACTCGGAAGCATCCAAAGAATCGAGCTTCAAACTTATTTTCCACATTGGCCGAGACTGTGGCAGCAAAATCCATGGATTGCATCACGCGAGCAAGGTGGCTTTATAAGAGAAGTATTTCCACATTACTTTCAAATCATGTATAGACTATTTAATCATTTTTCCATACAGGCATTTCAAACCAATTATCCTGAAAATATAGAATTGTGTGAAACTAGTACAATTGCATTTGGTAAGACGAATGAAGGAATTCCGATTCTAATAAATGGCCAGTCTGGTATAGCTCAAGAAGAAGTGTTGTCATTTAAAATTTATGGGTCAAAAAAAGTGATGACCTTAAAAAATTGGTCGGAGTTATGGGAAGCGGAAATGGATCAGGAAGCTAGAAGAATAGAGCCTACTGTCAAAGCCTCCACCTTGTTTGAAGAGTGTCATTCCATAATGCAAAATAAAGAAGCTTACCTCGTGACTTTTGAAGAAGGATTAATCGTCCAAAAATGGATTGATCAATTGCTAGTGTAGATTTTGAGCGAACAGTTACAGCCTCTTAATCTTTTGATTATTAACGTACGAAAGACTACTATTAGGCTATAAGAAATGGAGTGAGAAAATGAATTTTACAGCTCAAGATGTAGAACAAATGATCAATGTACAACATGATTTTTACTATAAAGGGATGACAAAGTCCGCTGAATTTCGTAAAGCACAATTAGTGAAATTAAAACAAGCAGTTCAGCATCACGAAGCGGAAATAATAGAAGCTTTGTACAAGGATTTAAGAAAAAGTGAATTCGAAGCATATGCAACAGAGGTTGGATTTGTTTTAGATAGCATTGGATTTATGTTGAAACATCTAGATGAATGGATGAAACCTGAACCAATAAAAACTTCGCTTCATTTAATGCCAGCGAAAAGTTTTATTTTACGTGAGCCTTATGGTTCTGTATTAATCGTTGGACCTTTCAATTATCCATTTCAACTGGTAATGGAACCATTAATCGGGGCCATTATTGGAGGGAATTGTGCAATTGTTAAACCATCTGAATCTGCTTATCACACGGCTCAAATTATACGTAAAATTATTGAAAGCACATTCGCTCCACATTATATTCGTGTAGTTGAAGGTGAGAAAGAAGAGACATCTGCTTTAATACATGCGCCATTTGATTATATCTTCTTTACTGGTAGCGTTGCGGTTGGAAAAGTAGTTATGAAAGCTGCTTCAGAAAGATTAACACCGATTACCTTAGAACTTGGTGGAAAAAGCCCGGCCATCATTGATCACACAGCAAATTTAGAAGTTGCCGCAAAAAGAATCGTTTGGGGTAAATTTGTCAATGCAGGGCAGACATGTGTCGCACCTGACTATTTACTCGTGCACAAAGATGTGAAAGATCGATTCATTCAATTATTATCGAAAACCATTACAGAATTTTTCGGAAAAAATCGTCAAAGCACTCCGGATTACGGCCGAATCATCAATGCTCGTCAATTTGATCGACTGGAACAATTACTCCAAAAGGAATCTTCTCAAATCGTATTCGGAGGAAAAGTGGATGCAAACGATTTATATATCGAACCGACTATTTTAGACGGCATTTCTTGGCAAAGTCCTTCGATGGAAGATGAAATATTTGGTCCGATTTTACCCGTGATGACCTACGATCGATTGGAAACTGCGATTCAACAAGTTCGCAAGTTACCAAAACCTTTAGCTGCTTATTTCTTTAGTGAAAATGAAAAAGCAACTTCTTATTTCTTAGAAGAATTACCATTCGGGGGCGGATGTATAAACGATACCATTTCGCACGTAGGAAGTGCCCATATGCCTTTCGGTGGTGTTGGACCTTCAGGTATGAATGCGTATCATGGGAAAGCAAGTTTTGAAGCATTTACACACGCTAAATCAATTTTAAAGAAAAGTACGAAGCTGCCAATCAATATCGTATTTCCGCCATATAAAAACAAAGTGAAGCTTGTGAAGTCGTTACTCCGTTAAGGAGAGCAGTGTTTCTTAGTATTGTTAGACTAAAAATTTGTAGGATAGTGGTCGGCTATTTCGTTCGCGGAAAGCGAAAGAACTACCCGACCACCTAATTTATCATTCAAGTTCAACACATCAGAAATCAAATTTTTATAATGTTATATAAAACCATTACTCTTTTATCTACAGTATGAAAAAATCAGCTCTTCCATTAGGAAGAACTGATTTTTTTTCGGTCTCGATAGGGAAGGGAAATGGACACCTCCGTACCGATTCCAACTTTACTACTAATTCGGATGGAACCTCCATGTTCTTTAATGATCTTTTCAGAAATCATCATGCCAAGACCAGTTCCAGATTGTTTCGTTGTAAAGAAAGGTTCGAAAATTTGCTGAACAACGTCTGGAGACATACCAGGCCCATTGTCCTTAAAGCTAATGGTAATTTCTCGATCATTCTTTACCTGAACCTCTGTAGATATATGCAATTGCCCATTTTCTCCTAATGCTTCAATGGCATTTTTAACGATGTTAATAAATACTTGTTTAATTTGATTGGGTTCCCCTAAAACAAAAGTCTTCGATGAATTGATTTGCTCTTTTAATTCGATTGCACGCAAATTTAATTCTGGTTTAAATAACATCACAACATCATTTAAAATATCTTCAACCATAAATTCCTTTGATGTAGTGACATGAGGTTTTGCTAATACCAAAAACTCACTAATGATTAAATTAATTCGCCCGAGTTCAGACTGAATGAGCTGTGTGTAAGAGTGATAAGGACTTTTAGTATCTTGATTCATCATTTGAATAAATCCAGAAATAACGGTCATTGGATTACGTATTTCATGAGCTACACCTGCAGCGATTTCACCCGCTAGTTTTAACTTTTCCGATTGCACCAGCATCCGCTCAGCTTCTTTTTTATAAGAAATATCACGAGAAATCACGGACATCGCTACTAATTCATTATCTCGATTATAAATGGGCGAGAGAGTAAGTTGTGCATCGAAATAGGTTCCATCTTTCCTCATGTCTTTTGTTTCAAGGAAATGAAATGTTTCACCTGATAATACTTTTTGAACTCTTTCAAGGGATGCCTCCATGTTTTCGGGAGGAATCAATGGGATTTGATTGCCAATGCATTCATCTCTAGTCCATCCGTACATTCGTTCAAATGCAGGGTTTACTTCGATTACTCGAGCTTCTAGGTCAAAAACAGCAATGCTGTCTTTTGCATTTTCAAAAAACAGGTGAAGATAGCCTTCTTTGGATTCCAGTGCACGTTCCATCGATGACTGGTTTTCTTCCATCCTTTTCCAAGCTTTTCGAATGAAAACTGAGTGAAAGATTGCAGTTAAACCTAATAAGAAAAATAGAAAAAGTAGTTCAAATAAATCCGCGTAATCGATTGTTTGTTTAAACGTGCTAAAAGATCGATTAAAAAAGTAGATGATTTCCATCAAAGTAATTGCTAAAAGAATGATATTAGGGATGACAGAATGGTATAATGAAGCGACAAATAGTGGATATATGAATAATAAAACATGGATATAATAAGGAGTATCGATATTAATTAACACGATGTATCCATTTAATCCAAACAGTAATAAAAATTGTATCCATTTTTCATTTACATCCATCTTTTGCAGCATGGATAAAAGAATCCAATAGACAATAGCTAGCAAAGGAATATGTATGGATAATTCAAAATGAACGAAAATGGATGAAAATGTATGTATGAATAATGCAACCGCAAATATGTTTAGAAATAATCGATTACGTTTTCGTAAGATAAATGTATTTTCCATGGTTCACCTCAATTAATAGGTAGTACCATTATCATACATGATTTGCCGGTGTCGTAAAATGCTGAATTTTGTTAAGATGTATATATATAGGGGGTTTTTTGAATGTATGGTTCATTTAACGAAAGAGAGACAATTGACATTCTTAAAAAATTAGTAGAAACACCAAGTCCTTCGGGCTACACAAGCGAAGTGATGAAGGTCATTTCTTCTTATCTAGATGAGTTAAACGTAGATTATGTAAAAACAAATAAAGGAGCCATTGTAGCAACTATATTAGGCGATAACAATTCTAGTCATAGATTATTAACAGCTCATACGGATACTTTAGGTGCAATGGTAAAAGAAGTTAAAAGTAACGGGAGAGTCAAACTTTCATTAATCGGCGGGTTTAGTTGGAATGCGATGGAAGGCGAATCATGTTTTATACATACTTCTTCAGGGAAAAAGGTTCGTGGAACAATTTTACTTCATCAATCGTCTGTTCACGTTTATAAAAACTCAGGCTCCATTGAACGAAATGCCGAGAATATGGAAATACGTATTGATGAAAAAGTATTTTCGAAAGAAGATACAAGTAAACTTGGGATAGATGTGGGAGATTTTGTTTCATTCGATCCACGATTTGAAGAAACTGAATCTGGTTTTATCAAATCAAGACATCTAGATGACAAAGCTAGTACTGCACTTTTATTACAATTAATGAAAAATATCAAATCATCGAATATCCAATTACCTTACACGACACATTTTTACATATCTAATAACGAAGAAATTGGATATGGTGGTAACTCAAACATACCAAGTGAAGTAGTAGAGTATATTGCAGTTGATATGGGAGCACTTGGAGATGGTCAAACTTCTGATGAGTATACTGTATCCATTTGTGCGAAAGATTCATCTGGTCCTTATCATTACGAGTTAACTCGTCACTTAGTCAACTTAGCTAAAGAGCATAATATCGGATATAAGTTAGACATTTACCCTTATTACGGCTCTGATGCATCTGCTGCAATTCGAGCTGGATATGATGTTAAACACGCACTGTTTGGCCCAGGAATCGAATCATCACATGCTTTTGAGCGAACTCATATTGATTCATTAAAACATTCTGCTTCACTCTTAGAAGCATATGTAAAATCTCCGATGGTTTTGGAATAGGAGGAACAAGTATGCGCGCAGCTGACTTAATCAGTTGTTTGCCAGTTAAACAAATTAAAGGAACTTTACCTAATGAAATAATGGATATTGCTGTAGACTCTAGAAGTGTTCAGCCAGACTGTGTGTTTATTTGTATAAAAGGATATACAGTGGATGGACATGACTTTGTGGAACAAGCAATAGCAAATGGTGCTCGAATCATTATCTCGGAAAAAGATCTTGAGATTGATTTTGAGCGTGTTGCACTTGTGATTGTCGATGATACGACACGTGCTGTTGGACTACTTGCTTCAAAGTTTTATCAATACCCTTCTAAATCTTTATCGATGATTGGGATTACAGGGACGAATGGTAAGACGAGTGTAAGTGGTATTCTACAAAGCATGCTACAAGGTTTACAGGTAAAGTCAGCATTAACTGGCACAATTGGATTTAATTTAAATGGAGTATTATATGATTCAGCCAATACAACAAGTGATGCGTTGAGCACGCAACAAATGATTCATCGTGCTAAAGTTGAAGGCTGCGAAACCATGATTATGGAAGTATCTTCACATGGTCTTGTTTTAGGTCGACTAGCTGGCGTGGAGTTCGATATCGCTATTTTTACTAACTTAACACATGATCATTTAGATTTTCATGGGACGATGGAACAATACGGTCAAGCTAAATCGTTATTGTTCTCACAACTTGGACAGGATTTAGAGCAGTCTAAACATGCCATTTTAAACATTGATGACCCTTGGTCTAATCGATTAAAAGAATTAACAAGTTTTCCTGTTTGGACGTATTCAATTAAACAACCTGCTCATTTTGAAGGATTGGATATTCAATTACATGCAGATTGCACACAATTTAATTTGAAATCTCCAGAAGGTACCTTCCCAGTTCGAATGAATTTATTAGGCGAATTCAATGTCTATAATGCATTAGCTGCGGTTGCTGCTCTGTATACTAAAGGCATTCCTTTAGACGCTATCCTAAAAGAACTTGAAAAAATTCCACCTGTAAAAGGAAGAATGGAAAAACTCGAGAGTGAGTTGCCTATTTCTATCTTTATTGATTATGCACATACACCTGATGCAATTGAAAAAGCCATTTCATCTGTTTTAGCATTTAAAAAGAAACGTTTAATATTCTTGGTTGGAACTGGTGGAAATCGAGACCGTTCTAAGCGTCCAATTATGGCAGAGAAGGCATCTATTGCTGATTATGTGATTTTAACGACAGACGACCCACGAAATGAGCCATACGATTCAATTTTATCGGACCTCGAAAAAGGCATGAAGCATGACCAATATGCATGTATTGGAGATCGTGAAGAAGCAGTTAAACATGCCATTTCAATTGCCGAACCAGGAGATATGATTATCTTTGCGGGTAAAGGCCACGAAGATTATCAAATTATCGGAAGTACGAAGTATCCTCATAGTGACGGGGATATTGCACTCGCTGCAGGAAAGCTCAAATTCCAAGATTCTACATCACGAACTTAAAGAAAGAACCGATCAGTTTCATGGTCGGTTCTTTCGATGTTCCTGCACTTGTATTTTTATGAATTTTTCCATATGATGAATAAGGTAAAAGAAGGAGAATCATTATATATGAATAACCAAATTCAAGACCAAATAGAATCCAGAAGAACCTTTGCAATTATTTCCCATCCCGATGCTGGGAAAACAACGATGACCGAAAAATTGTTGTTTTTTGGCGGCGCTATTCGTGATGCAGGAACTGTAAAAGCAAAGAAAACGGGTAAATTTGCTACGTCCGATTGGATGGAAATTGAAAAACAACGTGGGATCTCTGTAACCTCGTCTGTTATGCAATTCGACTACGATGATTGCCGAATCAATATTTTAGATACACCTGGTCACCAAGATTTCAGTGAAGATACGTACCGAACATTAATGGCTGTTGATAGTGCCGTGATGATCGTCGATGTTGCAAAAGGGATTGAAGCGCAAACGATTAAACTATTTAAAGTTTGTCGACTTCGTGGAATTCCAATCTTTACTTTTATTAATAAAATGGACCGACAAGGTAAAGAACCTTTGGAGTTAATGGAAGAGTTAGAAGAGGTTTTAGGTATCCAATCGTATGCGATGAATTGGCCAATCGGTATGGGGAAAGAATTTTTAGGGATATATGACCGCTACAACAACCGCATAGAGCAATTTAGAACAGAAGAAAAAGATCGCTTCTTACCTGTAAGCGAATCTGGAGAGCTTGCAGTTGATCATCCGATGAAGGAATCGACTTATTACAAACAAGCAATGGACGACATTATGTTGTTAAATGAAGCGGGTAACGATTTCGATGTTGAGAAAATTAAAAATGGTGAAATGACACCTGTATTCTTTGGTAGTGCGTTAACTAATTTTGGTGTCCAAACATTTTTAGAGACCTACTTACAATTTGCGCCAACTCCACAACCAAGAAAAACAGATAATGATGTAACAATCAATCCAGTATCTGATGAGTTTTCAGGTTTTATTTTCAAAATACAAGCAAACATGAATCCAGCCCATCGTGACCGCATTGCTTTTGTAAGAATTGTTTCTGGTAAATTTGAACGCGGCATGACGGTTACCTTGGCTCGAACTGGTAAAACATTTAAACTAACTCAATCGACTCAGTTTTTAGCAGATGATCGTGAAACGGTGAATGAAGCGGTCGCTGGCGACATTATTGGTCTTCACGATACAGGAAGTTATCAAATTGGGGATACAATCACTGGTGGCAAAAAATCATTCATGTATGAAAAGCTACCTCAATTTACACCTGAACTTTTTGTGCGTGTAACAGCTAAAAACGTTATGAAATCAAAGCATTTCCACAAAGGGATTATGCAACTCGTACAAGAAGGCGCTATACAATACTACAAAACATTGCACACAGAAGATGTTATTCTAGGTGCAGTTGGTCAACTTCAATTTGAAGTTTTTGAACACCGTATGAGAGCCGAATACAACGTCGAAGTTCGCATGGAGCCAATAGGTAACAAAATTGCTCGATGGATTATGAATGAAGAGATGGTTACTGAATCGATGTCTAGCCCAAGAAGTATGTTGGTGAAAGATCGATTCGAACGTTACGTTTTCTTATTCGAAAACGATTTCGCGATGAGATGGTTCCAAGATAAGAATGAAAGCATCGAACTGTACAGTTTACTTTAATAATATTGTTCCTAATTTAAAATGAATTCTTAGATGAGACGAAGTGTATTTGCTTCGTCTCGTTTTTTGTGTTTTTAAAGAAGCTTAGATTATCTATTTGTAAAAGAATCTTCTTTGAAATCAATTATCAGCTTAGACAATTACAACTGAGATGGTGATTATTCTAACTAAGAATGAGATTTTTCGAACTGAGAACGGCAAAATTCTAACTGAGATTGATAAACCTCTAACTGAGAGACCATTGGTCAAATTAAATTGTGGTAAAAAAGGCCTGTGATATAGAGGGCTTTTTGTATAAATAGTTTTCTTTTGTCTACTAATACGATAAAATTAGGATATATAAATAGATAGAATTGAGGAGAATTAGATGAATAGTTGCATCCACTGTGGTATTTCATTTGATTTTTATGAGAAAGGTTTTTTCTTTATAGAATCAAATACACCAAAACCAAATTTGCCTCAAAAGTATGAAATGATCAATGATTATTTAGGATACTTCATATATGATTCTTTACTTGAAATTGAGCAAGAATTGAATGAGTTAGATAATCAGGACGGCATTCGAATTGGATTATCGAGATCTAAGAGAGTCGAACGCTTAATAGATGTGAAAACTTTCAAATTGAGATATGAAGAAAAAGAAACCGTCAATTTCATTCAACATGGTGAAATGATGAGTCATTTACAACCAATTATTGATATTCAATCGAATGAGATTTTCGGATATGAATCTCTTTTGAGAGCATCAAGTCCTGACGTGTTTATGTCACCAGGGAAGTTATTTCAAGTGGCGTCACAAACAGGATTACATTCTCTTTTAGATCAACGTGCCCGAGAAGAAGCAATTAAAGCACGTAATGGGAAAATCTCTCCAGGTGTCAAAAGTTTTATTAACTTTTTACCTTCGACTATTTATAATCCTGATTTCTGTTTGCAACATACATTCCGTATTGTCGAAAAGTATAAAATTGATCCAGCTGATTTAATCTTTGAGGTAGTAGAGACCGAAAAAATTGAAGATGTGGACCATTTAAGATCTGTGTTAGATCGGTATAAAAAAGAAGGAATGAAAGTTGCGCTTGATGACGTCGGTGCAGGTTTCTCAACGGTTGATATGTTGGAATTGCTTCAACCAGATTATGTGAAAATTGATCGATCGTATATCAGTTTTTGTGATCAAGATATGGAGAAACAAAAGTTTTTAAAAGAAACAAACGAAAGAGCCCAAGCTTTAGGAATTAAAACTTTAGCTGAAGGAATAGAACGAATTGAAGAGTTTGAGTTATGTAAATCGCTAGGATACAACTTAGCACAGGGTTATCTTGTTGGAAAACCAGCCGCTCAACCCACACTAGATGCTAATTGGCTTGCTAGATCTTCATCAAGATAAATCATTGAAATCCCTTAAGTTCTTTATGAACAATTAAGGGGTTTTTATATTTTTCTTTATGCGAAGTCGAATAAAATAAGTAGTTGTTCATGATTCCTACACAACTGTTAAACATTTCTAATATTCATATTTGAACAAAGATACTGTAGAGCATATGATAGACATAGAAGCTTTTGTAGGAGAGGATTTACACACAATGAAAATTAGCGATTTTTCTATTAACCGCCCCGTATTTACGACTGTCATTATGTTTTTAGTATTAATTTTAGGAGCGGTTTCTTTCTTTAGAATTCCAGTTACCTTAATTCCAGAATTGAACCCTCCGATTGGCGTTGTCGTAACTAGTTATCCAGGTGCTAGTCCGACTGAAGTTAGCGAAAAGGTGACTAAGCCTCTTGAAACAAGTTTGTCGACACTGCCTGGAATAAAATCTTTGCAATCCTCTTCGCAAGAAGGCGCGAACTTTATTCTCATGCAATTCGATTGGACAACCAATATCGATGATGTCCAAAGTGATATTATGCAACGAATTGACCAAACTCCTGTACCGGATGAAGCACAAAAACCAAGGTTTTTAAAATTCGATCCAGCACAATTCCCAATTATTCAATTATCACTCCGTGCTCCAGAGAGTGGCGGAGATGTTAGAGTTATAGCGGAACAACTCGAAAAAGAACTTCGTCGAACGGACGGAGTTGCGAGTGTAAATGTATCCGGTGCATTAGTGGAAGAAGTTCAAATTTTACTTGACCCTAAAAAGTTAGAAGAAAAGGGACTTGCTCAATCTGATATTGTTCAACTAATACAGTCAAACAACATTTCATTCCCTGGAGATCCGATTGATACAGAGGATGGAAAAAAATTAACGACACGTATTATTAGTACATTGACTACAGTTGAGGACATTGAACAACTTGTCGTGACGGTAAATCCTTTAGATGGTTCATCAATTACGATCGCAGATGTCGCTTCAGTCTCACTTGGCGAACAAGAAGCATCTACTGAAACAACGGCTAATCAGGAACAAGCTGTTTTAATGTCTGTCCTTCAAGAGTCAGGTGCCAATACAGCTGATGTTTCAACAGCATTTAAAGAATCTTTGTCAGAATTATTAGCAGACAAGGATTACGAAGGTGTTGAAGCTGATATCCTATTTGACCAAGGGGATTATGTAAAATTAGCAATCGGCAATATCGGTTCGTCATTAGGCTATGGTGCTATATTTGCCATGCTAGTTCTATTTGTTTTCCTTAGAGGAATAAAAAGTCCGATTATTATCGGTATCGCTATCCCATATTCCGTGATTGTAACGTTTGTTCTTATGTATTTTGCGGACTTTGCTTTAAATATTATGACACTTGGTGCTCTGGCATTGGGAATTGGGATGTTAGTCGATAATGCCATCGTAGTTATTGAAAATATTGAACGTCATTTAGCAATGGGCAAAGATTCGAAAAGGGCAGCCATTGATGGAACGAAAGAAGTTTCTGGTGCTATTACCGCATCAACCTTAACGACGGTAGCCGTTTTCGTACCGGTTATCTTCATTACCGGATTGATCGGACAAATCTTTACTGAATTTGCCCTTACGATTTCCTTTAGTTTAATTGCCTCATTAGTCGTTGCTTTGACGGTAATTCCAATGCTAGGTAGTCGTATGTTAAAGAAACCCAAAGGAAATTCGGAAGCAAAAAGAAGACGTTCGAAGGCTTATAATAATTTTGAAAGATCTATAAAATGGGCTCTAGGTCACCGTACTGTGGTCATCATCGTAACTACGGTAATGCTTGGACTAAGTGCGCTAGGTTTATTCCAAGTAGGGACGGAATTTTTACCTGCTACTGATGAAGGATTTGTCAGTGTGAATGTGGATCTTGAAAATGGTTCTTCATTAGAGGCAACAAAAGAAGTAGTAAGCGAAATTGAATCCATTTTCAAAGAACAAGCTGAAGTGGATGTATATGTGAGTTTAATTGGCGGAACACAACAAGGGCAAGCTCAAGGATCATCTCAGGCAAACCGTGCTGAAATCTATGTGAAATTAGTTCCTTTAGATGATCGAGATCGCTCAATCTTTGAGTTTGTAGATGACGTTCAACCACTCGTACTAAAAGAAGTAGGAGAAGAAGTTGACGTACGTTTCAATTTACAAACGGCTGCAGGTTCTACTCCAAATTCACTATCGTTTACAGTTACTGATTCTGATAATCAACGATTACAAAGTGCGGTCAGTGACATACAAGATTCATTATCAAAATTAGATTCAGTTACAGAAATAACAAATGATCTTGAAGATACAGTTGATGAAATACAAATGACGATAAATAAAGAAGCTGCAACTGAGTTCGGTATGCCTCCAGCTCAAATTGCGCAAATCGTTAACAATGTTACTCGTGGTGTATTCGCCACACAAATTATTTCAGAAAACGATGATGTTTATGGCGTGTTTGTTCAATTCGATGAACAATATCGAAGTAGTATTGAACAATTAAAGTTATTGAAGTTAAGAACACCTTCTGGTCAATTTGTAGAATTGCAGGAACTTGCAACGATTGAAATTGCAGAAGGTCCAGTATCGATTAGACGTGTAAATCAAGCAAATTCTGTAGATTTTACAATTAAATATGCATCATCCCTTTCACTAGGAGAAATGTCTGATCAGGTGGATGAAGCAATTGCTGAATCGAACATACCTGAGGAAGTTGACATAACCTTTGGAGGAGATCGAGAGCTATTTGAAAGTGCAATCAATGATATGATGCTCGCTGTATTACTTGCAGTAGCCTTAGTTTATATCGTGATGGCAGCTCAGTTTGAATCCTTTAAATACCCATTTGTTATTATGTTCTCAGTTCCACTTATGATTATTGGGGTTGCTCTTGGATTGTTTGTTACTCAAACGCCAATTAGTATTACCGCAGTTATTGGTATTCTTGTTTTGGTAGGGATTGTTGTGAACAATGGGATTATGTTGGTTGATTTTATTAACCAACGTAAAGGGGAAGGTTTGAGTTCTTACGAAGCAATCGTTTCTTCGGCTCGAGATCGCGTGCGTCCAATTTTAATGACGGCTTTAACAACGATTCTAGGGCTAATGCCTTTAGCTATCGGAATAGGTGAAGGAACGGAAATTAATCAACCAATGGGAATTGTCGTGATTGGTGGTTTAATCAGCTCGACATTACTAACGTTATATTTAATCCCTGTACTTTATAGTTTGCTCGATAAAGAAACACGAAAAAGAGCAAAAGAACCAAAAGCATAAACAGATAAGAGACTGTCTTCTAAGTCAATTTGTGACTAGGAGATGGTCTCTTTTTTCATGCAATAATATCATTTTAAACGCTATTACATCTTTCGTGGCTAGCGTATTGATGCACTATAAATAGGTACAGGTAGTTTCCACCGATTTACTTCAATTCAGCACCATGATTGTGTTTTTATTGTATGTTTTTCTAACAAAACTTCTTAGTTGCAGTCTTGGATATAGTAATCGTCGGAAGTTTTATTATTGCAAGTAAAACTGGTTATTCATGTGCTTTTGTTGATTGGAATGGCGGCGGCGACTCCAGCGGAATCAGCAAGAACTGAAGACCCTGGACTGAGCTACGCGAGGGAAGCGGCTGAGGTCTTGCTCGCGGAAAGCGTCCGCCACAATGGAAATCAACATTATATATATTTTTATATGCTATAAAACGTCTCGTCATTTTAAAATATTACATTGTTATTTAGCTAGTATTTTTGTAAAATTCAATTAATACATATTTTGGAGGAATGAAGATGCAGGTTCCATTGTTCACAGGTTTTCCAGGTTTTATTGCCCAGCAAATAATGAATGAACTGATTGAACAAAGGAAAGTAAAAGAGATGTATGCTCTTGTTTTACCAAGTCAAATGGAACACGCTCAAACCCTAGCTAATTCGATGATGAGTCAGGTACAGGAATTGACCATCCATCTTGTTGAAGGTGACATTACGAAACCTCATTTAAATATTGAAGGTAATCTATTAGAAAAAATTCAACAGGACATCAATACTGTTTGGCACTTAGCTGCTATATACGATTTGGCAGTCCCAAAAGAAGCAGCAGTACGTGTAAATGTCCAAGGAACAGCTATGGTGAATGATTTTGTGAAAACTCTGCCCCATTTGCGTAAGTACATCTATTTTAGTACTGCCTACGTTGCTGGAACTAGAGAAGGCTTATTAAGAGAAGATGAATTAATTCGTCCTGAGTCATTTAAGAATTTCTATGAAGAAACTAAATTTGATGCTGAAGTGTTAGTTGAGGAATTAAAAGAAGATTTGCCCGTAACGATTATTCGACCTGGAATCGTACGAGGACATTCAAAAACAGGATCAACCATTAAATTTGATGGACCGTACTTCTTTATTAATATGATTGATCGATTAAAGTTTTTACCGTTCATTCCATTTGTCGGCAAATCAAAGGCTTATATTAATGTCGTACCAATTGATTATGTAGTCAAATCAGTGGTGTATTTAAGCGAGAAAGAAGAGGCGAATGGGAAAACGATTCATTTAACTGATCCGTCATCTCATCCGGTTGAAGAAGTTTATCGTCATATGGTTGCTCAAATAACCGGCAAGCAACCAAAAGGAAGAGTACCACTGACATTAGCGAAAGTAGGATTAAATTCAAAATTACTTAGGAAAACATTAGGTGTTGAAAAGGAAACTTTGGATTACTTAACTTGGTCTGCTCAATTTGATACGACCGTCGCGAATTCATTGCTAAAGGATAGTGAGATTCGGTGTGAAGATTTCATTGAAAGTCTTCCCACGATGTTGGCGTTCTATGAACTTCATAAAAAAGATAAACAATATCATGTCGTCATTGAATAGAATTTGTTTACAGTGAATTCGATTGTGGTATAATAACTAATGAAAACTTTATCTACTTTTGACTGTTGTCAAAGGGGAGTAGCTATAGGGAAACCTACTTCATAGTCGTCATTACATGGCTTTTGCCATCGGTTATGATAGCCATTTTATTAATGTGCTTAGCAAGACCTTTGCCTTTTTTAAAGGCAGGGGTCTTTTTGTTTTCAATACATGATTAAAGGAGATAATTATGGAAATTTTATCAGCAGAATTTTTTGTGGCCTTACTTTCAATTATTATGATTGATTTAGTATTAGCAGGAGACAATGCCATTGTTATTGGTATGTCTGCAAAAAACTTACCTCTTCATCACAGACGTAAAGCGATTATGTGGGGTACAGCTGGAGCAGTGGTAATTCGAGTTTTAGCAACATTAGCTATCGTATGGTTATTGAAGATCCCAGGTTTACAGTTAGTTGGGGGTATCATTTTAATTGGTATTGCTTACAAACTGTTAATTGAAGATGGAGATGCTGGTGATCATAAAAGTTCAACCACTCTTATGTCAGCGATTGGTACAATTATTGTAGCCGATACAATTATGGGTCTAGATAATGTTCTTGCTGTGGCAGGAGCTGCTCACGGAGATTTCTTATTAGTTGTGATTGGTTTAATTATTAGTATTCCGATTATGGTATGGGGAAGTACACTATTTGTTAAATTAATTGATCGTTATCCAATCATTATTTATATTGGTTCTGGTGTATTAGCATTTACAGCTGCACGTATGATTACGCATGAACGATTTTTAAAAGATTTCTTTGAATCTAATCCACTTATTACATGGTCAATGATTGCATTCATTACAGTAGCGGTACTTTTAGCAGGTAAGTACAAAAATCGTAAACTGATTGAGATTGCTGATGAAGTTGAAGAAGCTAACGAAATCGAAAACAAAGAAGATGTCGTAATTGAAAACGAAATCGAAAACAAAGAAGAAGTCGTAATTGAAAACGAAATCGAAAACAATGAAGAAGTAGTAATTGAAAACGATCTAGAAAATAAAAACGACAAAATTTAATGTACAAAAACTGGTAGCATCTAAAAGATGTTTCCAGTTTTTTTTTTATTACCCCCCAAAAATAATAGGGACTTAACGTATAGTATGTCGAGCATCAATTTTAAATGAAAGATGCTAATAATTTGACGGGGTGAAGTAAATGAAAAACTTAAAAACTTGGAAATCGATTAGTGCTACATTACTTGCAGCAACATTAGTAACATCAACATCTGCACAAGTATTGGCAAATGACACAGAAAAAGTTGACACGTCTTTTGAAACAGTAAACTTACAAGAAGCATTAGAAAATGTAAAAGAAGAAAATGTATCATCTGCAGATTTAGAAGTTATTTCATCAGTAGTACCAGTCGGATATTTAGCAAATAACATTTTTGCATTATCAATGAATTTAGAAAAAATTAGTAATCCTAGAGCGAAAGAAGCACTTCAAAAAAATATTGAACGTGCTATTGCAAGATGGGAAGCTAAACAAAAAGCAGAAGAAGTTCCAACAACTCCTGAAGAGGAAACAACTCCAACAGAAGAAGAAACTACAACACCTGAAGAAGAAGTAGTAACTGTGCCTGAGGATGTTGTAACAACACCTGAAACTGAAGAAGAAGAAGTAACAACTTCTGAAACGGAAGTTACAACACCAGTTGTTGAAGAAAAAGAAGAGTTGAAAGATGCTGAAAAGAAAGCTTTGAAAAAAGCTGAAATTGCAGCAAAAAAAGCTGAAAAATTAGCTGAAATTGCAGCTCATAAAGCAGCAGTAAAGGCAAAAGCTGAAGAGAAAAAAGCTGCTGCCCAAGCAAAAGCTGAAGAGAAAAAAGCTGCAGCTCAAGTAAAAACTGAAGAGAAAAAAGCAGCTGCACAAGCTAAAGCTGAAGCAAAAAAAGCTAAGCATGAAGATAAAGGTAAAAAAGACAAAGATTAATTGTTAGGTAACTGACATATAAAACTACTTTTCATTTTAATAAGAACCCGTTACAATCGATAAGAATTAGTCTATCGAGTGAACGGAAGGTGATTGCATATGCTACTAGCGTCAATACAAGGTTTATTTGTACGCAAAAGTAATAACTCAAATATTGAGCCGCTAGTGGCTAAAGCAAAGGATGGGGATGAAGAAGTTCTAAATGACCTTCTTCTTTCCTATGCACCTTATATGAAGAAAACAGCATCATTTGTTTGTAAAAGGTACATTCACGAACAAGACGACGAATACAGTATTGCATTATCAGCATTTCATGAAGCCATTCAACACTATGAAGTTTCTAAAAATGCTTCCTTTTTAACTTTTGCTCATCTGCTGATTCGGCGTAAACTGATCGATCATATTCGCAAAGAAGCTCGACGCAAAGATTCACCTGTTGGGTTAGGACTAGATAGTTCAGAAGATGAATTAGATGCATTTGGGACACTCGAATCCTCTCATTCATTCGAACAGTTTACAGCGGAGCAGCAAGCTGCAGAAAGAAGAGTACAGATTTTTGCATATGAACAGTTGCTAAAACCATACGGATTATCATTTCAAGAATTAGTGAAGGTCTCGCCTTCACATGAAGATACACGTCAAACGGCGTTTCAAATCGCTCAGATTATCGCAGAATCCGACGAATTCTATGAAACATTCTTACAAAAAAAACAACTTCCAATGAAAGAATTAGAAGAGTTAGTGATGGTTTCTCGTAAAACGATTGAGAGACAAAGGAAATATATTGTGGCCATTGTGATCTTATTAAAAAGTGATTTAGATTATTTAAAAGATTATTTAAAAGGACGGATGTAAAAATGAACAAACAAAAGGGAATCGTATTTGAAAATACGTCTTCATATAGTATTTTTTTAACAGATGATGGTCGATTCCTAAAAGGGATTCCTGACTCTGTGTCTGAAGTTGGGGAAGAAGTATTATTTCGTCCTTATGTAGAAATGGTTGCATTTAAAAAGCCAAAGAGAACGGCATACATGGCACCGCTTATTGCTGCAGTGGCAATCGTATTTATGTTTTTCTCTGTATTGTTACCGTCACAATCGAGGGTATCAGCGTATGTACAGATGGATTTCAATCCAAGTATTGAACTTGGAATTGATAGCCAAGGTGATGTACAAGTATTTAGAGGTTTAAATGAAGATGGAGTTGCCTTAAAAAGAGATATTTCCTTTTGGAAAGGTAAGTCGTTAACATGGGTTATGTCTAAAATCGTTAATGAATCCAATGTGTCATTTGAAGACGAGAGTCAATTTGGAATTACAACGATCATTTCAAACAACCAAAATCAAGTGGCACTCGAAAAAATTATTACAACAGCTGTAACGCAAACGACTATAAAAGTTGCTCCAGAAAAAATTAGAATTAACCAAGCCACTACTGAGGAACGTCTTCAAGCAAATGAAAAAGGCGTATCTGTTGAGACTTATAAAGAATCACAAGGAAAAGTGAATAAGAAAGAAAAACCTTTAGAAAATCAACCAGTTACACTTCCAAAAGAAAAGAAAGCTAAAGAAAAAGAGAATTCATCAAATCAAGGTAAGGCTAAACAAAACATAAATAAAGAACAACCAAAAAAAGAAAAGAAAAATAACGGTAAAAATAACGATAAAAACAATCAACGTAAAAATAAAGAACAAAAGATAAACAAAGATAAACAAAAAGAAAAAAATGACCAGAAAAACAACGGAAGACCAAACAATAAAATCAACAAAAACAAAGATAACAAAGTCAACAATGAAAAAGTGTCAAATTCTTCTCAATCAAAAAAGTCGGACCAAACAAGAAATAATGAAAGAAATCAGCACAAATCACATGATTCAAAACAAAAAAAGAATGACTTTAAAAAGCAATCAAATAATAAATCTCATAACAATCAAAAGGGTCAAAAAAACAAAAATGACCATCCATCAAAAAATTCTAACGGTAAAAAGAATGATCGATGAAAACTTTGCAAGCTTTTCATATGAAAAGCTTGTTTTTCTTTTGTTCTATTGATGTATGTGAATAAGTAGAAGGGAATCTGTTTATGAAAAGCATTGTGTGCGCGAATTAGATCGCACCATTTGGTTTTCTATATAAGTAATCCTTTCTTTTTCTAGTTTTTTTTCTTAGAATAGGAATATGACTCTCGTGTCTGTTGAAAGGACTTGACTGATTTATGAATCCATTTGTTCGACGAATACGAAGACTGACACCCGCACAAGCTATCGTTTCCTATTATTTTCTTGCGATTGCTTTTTCTGTCTTGTTATTAAGTTTACCGGGTGTCCATCAAGATGGCGTGAAAGTTCCTTTTTTAGACAGTGTTTTTACTGCTGTTAGTGCTGTTAGTGTTACTGGTCTTACAGTTATAGACGTATCACAAACCTACTCAACTTTTGGTATCTTTATGCTCATGCTTGTTCTTCAATTAGGTGGAATTGGCATTATGTCACTGGGTACTTTTATTTGGTTAATTGTTGGTAAAAAAATTGGTTTACGTGAACGTCAGTTGATTATGATGGATCATAACCAACACTCTCTATCTGGTGTCGTGAGTTTGATAATTGAAATCATAAAAATTTTATTATTAATTGAGGCTATTGGTGCACTAATCTTATCATTTTACTTCACTCAGTTTTATGAATCATTTTCACAAGCATTTATCCATGGACTATTCGCTGCCGTATCTGCAACTACCAATGGTGGTTTTGATATTACTGGACAGTCTTTAATGATGTATCATAACGATTATTTTGTTCAAATCATCAATATGATTCTCATTATTTTAGGCGCAATAGGATTTCCAGTATTAATTGAAGTAAAAGCGTTTTTGTCTAACAAAAATAAAAACTTCAGATTCTCTTTATTCACAAAGATTACAACTGTCACATTTGGTGTATTATTAGCCGTTGGGACTGTTGTGATATTAGCTTTAGAGATGTTTAATTCTTTTAAAGGCATGTCGTGGCACGAGGCATTATTCACAGCGATGTTTCACTCGGTATCATCCCGTTCAGGTGGCCTCGTCACTTTCGACGTTACTCAATTCAGCGAAGGAACAAACATCTTTATGAGCGCTTTGATGTTCATTGGGGCTTCCCCAAGTTCTGTTGGTGGGGGAATTCGTACCACAACGTTTGCGATTGCCATATTATTTTTAATTAACTTCGCTAGAGGTAAAAGTGAAATACAGATATTTAATCGAGAAATAGAATTAATCGACGTTTTTCGTTCTTATGCTGTCATCATTCTAGCCATTTTCATGGTTTTAGTTGCGACAATGGCATTATCGATATCTGAACCGAATTTACCGATAACAGCACTTGTCTTTGAAATAACCTCAGCATTCGGAACTTGTGGAATGTCTTTAGGTATAACGGATGATTTATCTAACTTTGGTAAAGTGTTAATTATGATTCTAATGTTTATCGGGCGAGTTGGATTGATCTCCTTTTTGTTCACAATAGGTGGACGAGCGACAAAAACTAAATATCAATTCCCAAAAGAACGCGTAATTATCGGGTGAAAAAAAGAGCAAATATCCTGTACTCAGGATATTTGCTCTTTTTGAATAAATGAAAATTGTGGAGATTGTCCTGGCTTATAGTAAGTTAATAAATAACCGTCTTTTGCTTGAAGCGTATTTTCGTGCTCAAGTGCAGATAAGTCCAATGAGAATGGGACAAGAGAAGTTTGTTTGTGAACTTCACGTTCATGCAAAGATAACTGTGCAAATTGTTGTCCTGCAATTAAAGGATTCTCGATTATTTTTTTATAAATCATCGATTGCTCTTCTCTTGCCATTTCTTTTTCCCACCAAGGTTTTCTCGGTTGGAACTTTTGATGACTTAGATAATCTAGTTTCATTAAACTACGGACAGTCGACATATGTGCTCGTCCATCAAATAAGAGAAACTCTTCTAAACGCTTGAACAAATCTTCTAATTGATGGCCAATTCTAGACCACCCTTTATTCTCCCAGTACGATCCAAAGTCTTGGAAGAAGTCAAAAGGTGTTTCAAAGGTAGTTGTAACTAGATATTCAACCGTACGGTCTAAACGGTGAGCGTTCCAATATTTCTCTAAAACATCTTCAGCTTGCTTAATACGTAGCATATCGTCAAAACTTAACACGTTATTAGAGAAAATTTCGTAAGGAGCTTGATCAACAAATACATACCCGTATTCTTTTGCTTGTATCCGTAATCCTGTACCACGTAAAAGCTTCAAAAAGCCAAGTTGTAATTCTTCTGGTCTCATTTCAAATACATCGTTAAATGTTTGTTTAAATGAAGCGTAGTCTTCTTCAGGTAAGCCAGCAATTAAATCTAAATGTTGAGCTATTTTGCCGCCTTCTTTAACCATTGTTACAGTTCTCGTTAATTTCGCGAAATTTTGTTTCCGTTTAACGAGTTCGTTTGTTAAGTCATTTGTCGATTGAACACCAATCTCAAAACGGAATAAGCCAACAGGTGCATTGTCATTTAAAAATTGAATGACTTCCGGGCGCATAATGTCAGCAGTTATTTCAAATTGAAATACAACACCAGGTTTGTGTTCGTCGATTAAGAATTGGAACATTTCCATGGCATAGCTTCGGCTAATATTAAACGTGCGATCAACAAATTTAATAATTTTTGCACCATGATCCATCAAATAGCGAATATCATCTTTTACTTTTTCTCGGTTAAAGTAGCGAACGCCTACTTCAATGGAAGATAAACAGAATTGACAGGAAAAAGGACATCCTCGACTCGTTTCTACATAAACAATTCTTTTCGATAAATCGGCAAGATCTTCTGTAAATCGATATGGAGAAGGCATTTCACGTAAATCGATTTTTGGTCCCATTGGATTTAGCATAAACTTGTCTTCTTTTTCATAGCATATTCCAGGGACATCTTTTAATTCCATATCACCTTGTATGGCATGGAGTAGCTGTTTAAAGGAAACTTCACCTTCACCCATGACAATAAAATCAATCTCTTTATTTTCCTTTAACCAATAGTTAGCATCATAAGATACTTCAGGACCGCCAAGAACAATGACAGTTTCAGGACTTACTTTCTTTAACATACGGACAACTTTTAATGTTTCTTCAATATTCCATATATAACAACTAAATCCGACAACATGCGGTTTTTTCAAAAAAATGTCGGATACAATCGAAAAGGCAGGATCTTTTATCGTATATTCCGCAATCTCAGGATTAAAATCTGGTTGAGCTGCTGCTTTTAAACAACGCAAAGCTAAATTTGTATGAATAAACTTTGCATTAAGTGTTGCAATTACTATGTTCATTTAACATTCTCCTTTACTACATTTGTTTATTTTAACAGGGATATAACTTACAAACAATATGCCACTATATACCTATTCAGTTTCATACTTTAGTATGGAATAATCGGAGTTACGTGTTCGTATTTTTTGTTTATTCAGAATATAAAATTAATAATAGTATAAAAGTATTAAATAAAGTGAAAGGTTCGGTGAACAGTTTGATTGGAAGCAAAAGGAATCAAGTCTTCGAATTTTTGTTTCAACAAAGTCAAAGTCCAGTGTTCATATTAAGTCCAGATCAAAATTGGATTGATTTAAACGACGCTGCAAAAGAGCTTTTTTTACTATCCTCTGACATTCCTTTTCACGAAATGTTGGACAAGGAATCCAAAAACATATGGTTCGATTTTCTCGATGAAGTCATAATACATTCAACTGCTTCCTGCCAATTAAACTTCCGTCCTAGATCACAAAAAGAATACTTATCATCGACGATAACAGGATACTTTGATCCAGAAGCAAAAGAATTGTTCTTTTGTATGAAAGAGTGCAAGAGTCTTCCTGAAAATAACATCTCTTATGTTGATTTTTTTAAACACGCAAAACATGGTCTAATCCTATCTGATTTAGCAGGAACAATCGTTGATATTAATCATCAAGCTGAAGACTATTTTTCGATAAAAAAAGAACAAGTATTGGGTTTACCAGTCATGCATATACATTTACTTTTTAAAGAATCGACAAAAGAAATTGAGGCTTTTTATCAACAATTGAAAGCAAATAATTTTGCAGAAATGACATTAAGACGATATGAATCAAATAACACGGAAAAATACTATCATTTTAAAACGAACTTTAATAATGTAAATAACTTGTATGTAACCGTTATTAAAGATGAGTCCGAGGTTGTGTCTCTAAGAAAGAAAGCGGCACATGAGGATTCTCTTTCAACGCTAGGACAACTTGCAGCAAGTATTGCTCATGAAATTCGAAATCCAATGACGTCTTTAAAAGGGTTTACCCAGTTGTTAAGTCAAACGGTGACCGGAGAAGGAACGAGATATATTCAAGTTATAGAAAATGAATTGAACCGCATGGATGAAATTTTAAATGAATTCCTGGTACTTTCAAAACCAACAAATCGTACCAAAGATATAGTGTGTATCAATTCCTTGCTCAACCAAGTCATTGAATTTATGCAGCCGCAAGCGATTATGTATAACACCGTGATTCATGATGATTTGTCTGAAATGGAAGAGACTTGTATCCTAGGTGATTCTTATGAATTGAAGAAAGTGTTTATAAACATACTTAAAAATGCAATTGAAGAAATGACTTCTGAAGGAGTTATTAGAATTTACAAATCAATCACTTTTGACAATAAAGTGAAAATATCTATTAGTGATAAGGGGAGGGGAATGACGAAAGAACAAATAGATCAAGTATTTCTTCCTTTCTTCACAACGAAGCAAAATGGAACTGGTTTAGGACTTTCACACGCCATTCAGACTGTTGAACAGCATGGTGGGTTTATTGAAATTGAAAGTGAACTGAATCGAGGGACAACCTTCCATTTATATTTACCACTAAGTACCGTTGGAAATAAACTTGAGAGTAACCCAATACTATTGAATTCACCTAGTGCAAGGTGATTTTATATTCATAGTACGGAAGAAGGAATGAGACATTTTGACAAAACTCTTTGATTCCCTATATACTTGTGGTAATTCAAGACATTGGGAATAAGGTGATGAAGTTGAAATCCGAAGAAATATCGCAATCATTAAAGTTATTTATAGTTTTATCAAGGTCAAATAAAGCTCTTCATGAATGTACCAATCAATTCTTTCAAGCAAATGGGTTAAATCCAACTGAATTTGCCGTGATGGAACTGTTGTTTCACAAAGGTCGTCAACCACTTCAAAAAATCGGTAATAAAATTTTACTTGCAAGTGGATCAATAACGTATGTGATTGATAAATTAGAAAAGCGCGGATTTATTCACCGTGTGAATTGTCCGTCCGATCGTCGAGTTACTTTCGCTGAGATAACGCCAGAGGGTGAAGCTTTTATGGCTAAATTATTCCCAGAGCATGAGCAGCAACTTCATGAAATTATGAATGCTTTAACATCTGAAGAAAAAGACCAAGCTATCTACCTGCTTAAGAAATTAGGTTTATCAATAAAGAATTTATCTTATTAAAGTTTTTTCGTTAAACATAGCTTGCGCCCAAAATGGTGCAAGCTATGTTTTTTTGTGAAAAAAGAGAGTGGTCGGCTATTTCTTTCACTTTCCGGGGAAGAAACGCCAGCCTCCTCGTCTTGCAAGGTCACTATCTCAATAGCGGTTATTAATGTTTATTTAAGATGCAGCATGTTAACAAGACCTAGGAAAGTCAAGTCGATAAAATAATAAAATTAAATGTACCTGTGAGTAATGAAGTGCAATATTGTATTTATTAATTACTGCAACTTTAATTGATTGGAATGGAGGGGGCGACTCCGAGGGGATCAGCACGAGCTTTAGACCCTGGACTGAGCATCGCGAGGGAAGCGGCTAAAGCCGTGCCCCCCGGAAAGCGTCCACCGCAAGGGAAATCAATAATTTACGCTAGCTGTGATACTTATAACTGTCATAAAAGAAAATCAATGCAAAAAAGGACCGTCTCTCAGTCATTTAATGACTAGGAGACGGTCCACTTTTTAATTACTCTTTCATTCCAATAGTTTCGCCCATTTTTAAGAATGCATCAGTCATGCTTTCATTTTTACGATCGAAAATAGTTAATCGAACAATTAGGTCACCTTGTTCAAATACAATTCCTGAAACAGTTCCAAGATCCGTAACGACTTCCACACCTGATTGATTAGAAATCCCAGCTCCTTGAGGAAGCTTAGCGTCATCTTCAATTGTTACTGGTTCACTCCCGATACTTACTGCAGCCATAGTTTGAAGCATGTTTTCACGAACAAAATCGATGGATGCATCAGCTTTGGAAAGCGTTTCAATACGCATAAAGACCGCATCATTTTCTGTTAGATAAAGTGAATCTTTATTCGGTTCTTCACCTGTTAATTCGAAACCTTCTAATTTATAAATAGAATAGTTTTGATCGTCACTATTCGTAAGAGTAGCTGTCTCTTCTTTTGCCTCACCTTTAACACTGAAGGATAAAGTTTTTTCAGGACCTCTTTCCTCTTCAACTTCTTCTGAATTTGTATCTTCAGTTGATTCGTCTTCTGTCTCTTCAACTGTTTCTTCTGGTGTAGTCGTTTCTTCTTGTTCAACTTCTTCTACTTCTGATGATGTATTTCCTTGACCTGAGTTTGTATCTTCCGAAGTATTACAAGCTGCTAGCATTGAAATTGATAGAGTAATTGATGCCATTAATAACCAATATTTCTGCATGTTAAAATCCCCCTTTAAGTAAGTAGACGTGATGTCGTGTGATTTGTTTCAAGAAGTTAGTGGTAAGACCAAAAACAGGAGTATGGTCATTGTGATATGAGCAATTATAATGAGGGGCATACTACGTTTCCACTCGTACAAAAGTCCCCAAATGAATCCTGAGAAACAAGCTGCAATAACACCTAACCAAAAACCACTAAATGATAGCGAGAAGCCGAATAATAAGGCAGCTGTTACAACTGCAAAGAATGGACTCATATAGGCTTTGAGTTTTTGTTGAATAAATCCTCGCCAAAATAATTCTTCACCTGGTGCGATAATTAACATTAATAAAAGATAATGCCAAACAGTGGTAGGTCCATAACTTTCAAGAAAATTCTCTACAGAGAGAATGGTTTGATTTGAAAAAATGGAGAATAAATGAAATCCGGCTGCTATTAAACCGTATGTCAAAGTACCATATCCTACACCGAAAACGAGGAATTCCCAAGTTTGAACTTCGTCTTCCATTTTTCCATGGACAAATGAGGCGGCTATAAATAACAATGTTGTAAAGGTGTACATATACCAAAAAATGTTGCTATTTGAAAATGTGAAATATAATAACAAATAGGCAGCTGGAATATAAAGAACCCAACGTTGGGCAGATGCAATCCAATTCATTTATACACCTCCTAAATAATAATTCATTCGATAATAATCGAATAAGATTGAGCGTGATGAGTTGAATAATATATTGTATACTTTCGTATAACAAGTGTATGCATACCTTATAGTTTGCATCAAAAAGGTAAGAAGGTAAAGGTTTTTTAGTAAAAATGACAATAAGAAGCTAGGGGAGAATAGAGTGGGGAATTTTGAAAAAGCAATACAAGATCTTAAGGAAGGAAAAATCGATTCTTTAAGTATTTCAAAAGAAGATTTTCTTGAATTTAGAGAAATATTAATTCAACAAATAGATTTTAAACACTTTCGTGGAATTGCACATCAAGGTGGATCTGTCATCTATACGTATGAAAGGGTTGCAAGAAGTTAAGTTGATGTCGGAATTTGTCGGAATATATCTCTGTAGAAAATTTACTTTTCGTGTATAATAATGGATAATATGAAGTTTTTTTAAAGGAGCCGTTATCGTGACTGAATCACTTTTAAAGCAAGTAGAAATCACACGAGAAGCTATGATACAATCGGCTATTGAAAATGGGTTTGGTAATTCGAAAACCATTCAACTAAGTAAAAAACTAGATCAGTTATTAAATATCTACCAATTACCTAAAACGTTAAAGCATTCAAAAGGAAAATCAGTTGTTCTAAAAAACTAAACTCTAAGCAGTTTAGTTTTTTATTTGAATTTTTGAATTGTCGTTTAATTGAAAAAATTAGGCCAATAAAGCTCAAGATTTCAAGATGATTTTTTAACATTTTAATTTTATTAGAAAGAACATTGTTAAGAAAATGCTACTTATATAGGGGGATGTATATGAACAAGCTTAGACAGATAAAAGAAACATTAAACAACGCAATAATAGGAAGAGAGAAAGAAATTGATTTTATGTTGATTGCTTTGATTCAAGGTGGACATATTCTTCTTGAGAGTGTCCCAGGATCGGGGAAGACAATGATGGCTAAAACCTTTGCGCATGCATTTGAAGGCGACTTTAAACGATTGCAATTTACACCGGATGTCTTACCTTCTGATGTAACAGGAATCAGTTACTTCGATCCGAAATCACAAGATTTTATCGTTAGACCTGGACCAGTCATGACTAACATTTTACTGGCTGATGAAATAAACCGCGCGACTCCGAGGACTCAGTCGAGTTTGTTAGAGTCAATGGAAGAAAAGCAAGTAACAATTGATGGGGAAACTTTGAAGTTACCAAATCCATTTATGGTCATCGCTACACAAAATCCAGTTGAATCACAGCAAGGAACATTTTCTTTACCTGCTGCCCAACTAGATCGTTTTCTATTTAAAATTAGTATTGGATATCCAACCTTTGAAGAAGAAAGACAGATCTTACGCGATTTTAATGAAAATCCTGGAGAGGTTCGCTCATCTACTGTTCTGACCATCACAGACGTCTTGGAATGGAAGAAAGAAATTAAATCCATAATTGTCCATGAAGATGTTGAAACTTACATACTTCAACTTGTACAAGCTACGAGACAACATCCATACATTGAATTAGGTCTAAGTTCTCGAGCTACACTTGCTCTTGTACATGCATCTCAAGGGATTGCATTTTTACAAAACCGTTCATTTGTTACGCCTGACGATGTAAAATATGTCTTTTCGCCACTTGCTTCCCATCGTCTTATGCTGACAGCTGAAGGGATGCTTATTCATGACCCTATAGATTTGCTTAACCAAATCATCGAATCAGTTCAAACGCCTGTAGAGGCCGCTATCAAATGATTTGGAAACGAGATTATTATGGTGCTGTACAAACAAAGTGGGCTTTAGTGGTTTTGGGGTTTTTATTTGTGTTTTCATTGCTGCTAATGAACTATGTAGTTGCTGGTGTTTTTGCTTTTTTAGGGACAATTGCTAGTTTGCAATTTTGGTATTTTAGGCAAGTTGGAAAAAGACTGGTTATGCAAAATGAGAAACACAGAAGTCGATTATTAGTACATGGTCCATCTTCGTGGACATTAGAATTTGAGAATCCTGGTCTGCCCATTTGGAATGGTCAACTAAGACTTCATTTTCAAAATGCCGTCAATCCCATCTATCCTCAATCAAACGCTCATGGTCAATTAAACGAAGTCTTAGTTCCATTTACAATTGGCTACAAAGAAAAAATAGTTTTGAACATACCGGTTCAAGGCGCTAAGAGGGGAATATCAAAACTGAAAGATGTAGAATTGACAATTCCACATTTATTTGGCGAAGGTTCAATTGTAATGACCTATCAACCAATCATCTTAATGGACCAAATGGTATTCCCAAATATTTTCACTGTTAAGGAATTTAGACACCCATCACCACTAAAGCCTGGTTCTTTTGAAATGAAACACTCCATATTTAATGATGTATTTTCTCCAATAGGTACGAGAGATTATGTCCCGTCTGATCAATTTCATCATATTCACTGGAAAGCTAGTGCAAGACTACAAAAACTTCAAACGAAAGTATTTACGCCGATTGCAAATGAGTCTGTCATGCTCATTGTCAATATTGCACAAGGTTATTCGATCATTTCTGATTTAGAGGAAAAGATTGAAGTAATCGCATCCTTTATTGATTTTTATTATCGTGAAGGAATTCCTTATTCAATTGTTATTAATGTTCGAGCATTTGGACAATCTCCTTACCTTTTTATTCCTACAGGTGATGGACAAAAGCAACGACAAAAATCAATGGAACTTTTATCGATTCTTTCTAAAAATGATTTAACTATGCCTTTTAATCGGATGTTAAGCCATTTGGAAATTCATGAAGAGTTTCCAATGTCCGTTATCATTTTCACTCATGATGAAAAAGAAGCTGCCCCTTATATAGCAAAGTGGAAACAAAAAACGAAAGTATTGGTTTATGGTGATGATCGGAAAGGAGGAGAGATCCAATGGAAAAAGGATTTGATTCCAACTCGTTAATCACTAGTCAATCAATAGGGAAATATGTGCAGGATATTTGGTTAATCGCTTTTTTCTTCGTATTGATTCCTGACGGTGCCAGCATTTCACTAACGATGATCTGGTTAGTCATGCATACACTCATTTTAATAAGTGTATTATTCATTTTCCGAAAAACAGGCTACCAGATAGCGGTACCATTACTAATTTCATTATTAATAACCTTATTAGTATTTCTATTTGGAGCTCCATTTTGGTTTTATATTGCAGTTGTATTTGTAAGTGTATGGAGAATACAGGAGAGATTTGCAACCGAACAAGATGATTTAACTCATGATGGATTGTTCTTTATGTTGCTTATTCTTTTCTTTTCGATCAGCATTTTTGTTTCTACAGTTATGCAAAATAACGAAGCGATTAGCGATAGTTATTTTCTAGTTGTTTCAGGTGTCATTGTTTACATCATTCACCGGTTGATTGTGCACTGGCTAATGACCAAAACAATTAATCAGATTCCTTTTTATTATATTGTGATTTTTTTTGGTGGGATATTGGGAATAGCTAGTAGCGTATATTTCATTGTTTCATTATTCGCTGAAAAAACGAGAATTTTATTTGTTGCACTCTTTGGTGATTTATTGATGCTCCTTTTTGTTCCTTTTGGAACAGTGTTAAATTGGTTCAAAGAAAAATTCCAATCGATTGCTCCACCTGAAAAAGAACAAAAAGAAGCTGTTCAGCAAATAAGTGAAGCCTTAGATGAACTAAAGCCTCTTCAAGACCAGAGTACACAATCAATCGATTTCCCATGGATGATGATTTTTATAGTTGTTGCAACAATACTTGTTATTTATTTGCTATGGAAATTATCTAAAAAGAGATTAGAAAAAAACACTCCGAAAAATAACATGGAAATTTCCATTAGTCGAGAACCCATTTTGACATCGACTGTTTCTAAAAGTAAAGAAGTTCCGTGGGCATATTCGATGGAGACCAATATCGTTCGTGAAGCTTACCGTTCCTTTGAAAAGCAAGCACGGGAATTTGGTTTAGGCAGACTTCAAGATGAAACTGTTCGTGAATGGTTTAGTAGACAAAACTGGCAAGGGGACAAACGATTTTTTTCGATTTATGACACAGTTCGCTATGGTCAAACTCAAATGAGTAGTGCAGATGGCGAATGGTTTATTACCCAATTAGAATTATTTTCTGAAAAATATTTTTCAAATGAGGTTTAAAGTTTTGAAAAAAGGGGGAAATTAATCTTGAACACAGCAACATTCTCATTTCCCCCTTTTTATAGGACATCTTCCATAATGGAAAGTGTCCTACTTTTTTTTGTCTAAATTTCCCCTCAGAAAATTATTTGTTCATTTTTGCGTACACATGAATAACAAGCGTCTTCATTTAACGACCTTCCTAGCTAAAACATTCCTATGAAATAAAATATGACATTATCGGAATCTTTCGATGTTTATGTTAATGAACTTTGATAAACTAATATCACAGAGATTAATACAGTACTTGGAGGTTTTAACATGGAAAAGAAATTGAAAGTTGGATTTGTAGGTACAGGAGTAATGGGTAAAAGCATTGTAAAGCATTTATTAACAGCAGGACATGAAGTGTCTATTTATACACGTACGAAAGCGAAAGCACTTGAATTAATCGAAATGGGTGCTGTTTGGAAGGACACGCCTGGAGAAGTAGCAGCATGCTCAAGTGTTGTATTCACTATGGTAGGGTATCCCCAAGATGTAAAAGAGGTTTATTACGGGGAGCAAGGGATTTATCAACATGGAGATCAGAATTTAATCGTAGTTGATTTAACGACTTCAACTCCGACACTTGCGATTGAACTATATGAAAAAGCGAAGGAGTATCAAATGAATTCGTTGGATGCGCCGGTTTCAGGCGGAGATATTGGTGCTCAAACAGGTAAACTTTCCATCATGGTTGGTGGAGACGAAGACGTTTTCAACTCAATTTTGCCGTTGTTTGAGTTATTTGGTGAGCATATTGTTTACCAAGGAGAAGCGGGTGCTGGACAACATACGAAAATGTGTAATCAAATCGCCATTGCTTCTTCCATGATAGCTGCATGTGAAGCTTTAAGTTATGCAAAAGGGGCAAATTTAAATCCTGAAAATGTTTTGAAATCAATTACGAAAGGGGCAGCTGGATCTTGGTCATTAACTAATCTAGCTCCGCGTATGTTAAAAGAGGATTTTGAGGCAGGATTTTATATGAAGCATTTCATTAAAGATATGGGTATCGCACTTGATGAAGCTAAGCGAATGAATTTATCATTACCTGGGTTAGAACTTGCGTATGAAACGTATCAAGAATTAGCGAAACAAGGTCTAGAAAATGAAGGAACACAAGCTTTATATAAAGCTTATGTAAAATAGAGACTTCACTATGGGGGAAATGAGATGAACGGTCAAAATGAGGCACCACGGAGTCCTTTAGCACTGTATTTAACAATTCCAATTCTATCATGGGCTTTTTACGATTTTGCTAATACGATATTTTCTTCGAATATCAATACCGTGTTTTTCCCGTTTTATACTGATGAAGTCATCGGAACGAATGAGGCTCGTCAGCAAGTAGCGAGCACATTCGTTTCGTATGCAAATGCAGTTGCGAGTTTTTTACTGGTTATTTTTTCACCATTGTTCGGTGTGTGGATTGATCGCACAGGTTACAAAAAGCGATTTATTGTCTGGTTTGCATCGATTTCGATTGCTGCTACTTTCATGATGGGTATTTTTGGAGGTATTCAAAGCGAATCATTATTATGGGGCGTCCCACTTTCATACGCACTCGTCGTCATAAGCTTTGTCATTGCCAAATTCTTCTTTAACTCCAGTCTTGTCTTTTATGATTCGATGATGAGTGATTTAGGAACGAAGCAGGAAATGCCTTTGATTTCAGGATTTGGAGTAGCCGTTGGGTACTTAGGAACAATTGTAGGTTTACTTGTGTACTTAATAGTATCCGAGGGAGATTATTATAAAGCGTTTATACCTACAGCCATTTTATATTTATTATTTTCACTGCCCTTATTTTTTATTAATAAAGACAAACCGATACCAAAAGAACTTCGTGAAAAAGGAAGTTTCTTTAAAGGATATCATGATATCATTCAAACATTTAAAGAAATGAAATCGTATAAATCAGTGTTTACTTTTATGATTGCTTATTTCTTTATTAATGATGCGATTGCTACCACGATTGCGATGATGGCGATTTATGCAACTGTAATTGTTGGATTTTCATCAGGACAATTCATTATTTTATATTTAGTTTCAACTATTTCAGCCGTAATTGGTTCCTTTATTTTTGGCTATATCATTAAGCGAATTGGAGCAAAACACGGTGTTACCATTGTGGCGATTTTAATGATCGTTTCACTTATTATTTCCGTCTTTGCTGTTGACCAGTGGATGTTCTGGATTTCTGGTAGTATGTTCGGGGTTTCCTTAGGGTCGATGTGGGTAACTTCTAGAACTCTCATTATTGAATTAACACCTGATCATAAGCGTGGACAATTCTTTGGGCTATTTGCCTTTTCTGGTAAAGTATCATCCATTATTGGTCCAGCAGTATATGGTACGATCACGTATCAGCTTCAAGACTATGGTCCGCTTGCAAGTCGCATTGCGTTATCGACCTTAATCGTGATGACTATTATTGGTTTAATTATTCATCTAAAAGTTAAACATGAGTCACCAAAAGTGAATATAGGTTAAAGGCGACCGCTATGATACAATCGTAGTACATGTAGTCAATCAGTAAGGGGTGCTTTATATGGATAGTCAAAAAGGTATTTTATTGGAAAGCGGAACAAATGAACTAGAAATCGTTGAATTTGAAGTAGGGTCAAATAAATTCGGTATTAATGTAATTAAAGTGAAAGAAATTTTACAACCACTACCTGTTACGATCATTCCGCTTTCACATCCTCATATTGAAGGGATTGTTCAATTAAGAGGAGAAGTTTTACCGGTGGTTAACATGGCCAAAGTGCTAGGAACGGAATTAAAAGGCAGTGCTCATGAACAAAAATTCATTGTTGCAGAATTTAATAAGCAACGAGTTGTATTCCATGTAGACCATGTTTCCTTAATTCATCGAATTTCTTGGAATCAAATTGAGAAGCCTTCAGAAATGTATCAAGGTGGCAATTCTCAAATTATTGGCGTGGTGAAAAAAGGGGAAGATATGATTCTCTTATTAGACTTTGAGCGAATCATGGTGGACATCAATCCTGAATCAGGAATTCAAGTGGATGCAGTCAAAAAATTAGGTAAGCGTGAACGCTCAGACAAAAAAATTGTCATAGCAGAGGATTCTCCGTTATTACGAAAATTATTGCATGAAACCATGAGTGAAGCTGGGTATATGAATCTTGAGTTTTTTGAGAATGGATACGATGCATTGCAATACTTAGAAAATATTGCGAAATCTACAAAAAATATCGAAGAGCATGTACAACTTGTGATAACTGATATTGAGATGCCACAAATGGACGGGCATCATTTAACGAAACAAATCAAGTCGAATTCAGTATTAGCCAAGCTTCCAGTTATTATTTTCTCTAGTTTGATCACAGATGATTTAAGACACAAAGGTGATCAAGTTGGCGCACAAGTTCAAATAAGTAAACCTGAAATAGCTGAGTTAGTATTAAAAGCTGATCAGTATATTTTATAGTATTCATTAGAAAAGCCGGAACCTTTGAAGGGTTCCGGCTTTTTATAAAAGTTATTAGTCTAAATAAGAACTGCCAAACGTAAATGATCGTTTGGATGAGACATTCCGCTTGTTCGCAGAAGGGGAGTTAGAAGTGGGTTTCTTAGAAATGATTGTATGATGAAGTCCTGTATAGGAGCTCAATAATTGTTTCGCGGAATTCAAACTCATTCGTCTTTGTGGATTTCTATATGTGTCATCTAAATCACCTAAATGGGGAAGGCTTTTAAAATCCTCTTTTTTGGGTAATAAATGAAAAAAGTAATCTGCACATTGAACCAACACAGAAGATTGTTGTTGACTGAGTCTAGGATTTTTAACGAAATGCAAACCTAGTTTTTTAGCTTTACCAGTATCAATCATTTTTTCAATGGCTAATCTTTTTAACTCATACAAGTATTTATTATCTGTAGCTGTTTTCGCATGTTTATTCACAACGAAAATGGCCGTTGCTAATTGTTCATCATTCAAATTGTTTTTCATTTTATCCCACCCATCTTGTGACTCAGCTTTTATACCTAGAAATAAGGAAAATTCAGAGCATTCAATTAACTATTATAATACCAATATTTACTCAACATGTATAGAGAAATCCAAATTAATAGGAAAAAGGTGAATTTTATGAAGTCAACTAAAACTGCTATTTTGGACATAGGGTCTAATACAATTCGATTAGTTATTTATTCATTTGATGACCGTAGGGGTTTAAGGGAATTTGAAAATATAAAAACAGTAGCGCGACTTCGTACATATTTGTCTAAAGATGGTTCAATGAGTACAGAGGGAATTCAGCTCTTAGAGGATGTATTAACTTCATTTCAACTTATGCTTGAAGATTATCAAGTAGACGAAGTTCTAGCTACAGCAACAGCTGCCATTCGACAAGCAACTAACAGCGATGAAATCTTAAGAAGAATGAAAAAAAACACTGGATTTGATATTGATTTATTATCTGAGGAAGAAGAAGCTTATTTTGGCTTTTTAGCTGTGGTTCATTCCGTTCCAACTGAAAATGCTGTGACCATTGATATTGGCGGAGGAAGTACAGAAGTTACTTATTATATAAATAAACAATTACAAAAAACACATAGTTTTCCGTTTGGTGTCGTTTCTTTAAAACAACAATTCATGAAAGAAGATCGTATGACCAATGTAGAAAAAGAACAATTAGCTCTTTTTGCCGAAGCTCAATTTAGATCTCTTTCATGGTTGCAGGGAGTTCAAGAAACCGTTATTGGAATTGGGGGAAGTGCTCGTAATATTGCTCAAATTGATCAACAACGTAAACAATACCCCCTTTCGAGTGTTCATCAGTACACAATGAAAGTAAATGATATTGATTCATTAAGTGACACACTTTCTGATTTAACAATTGACGAACTTAAAAAAATTGATGGATTGTCGAGTGATCGATCAGACATTATTATTCCGGCTTTAGAAGTCTTTAAAGCTCTAATGAAGGTTGTTCAATCGAAGGAGTTTATGTTTAGTCGTAAAGGTTTAAGAGAAGGAATCATGCTTAATCGAGTTTTACAAAGTCACCCAAATTCTCTGAATAAACACCAAGTTTTTGAACATAGTAAATTGGCATTATCAGAGGAGTATGAAATAGACCAAAATAATGCGCATCATTTAGAATTTCTAGCTGTGCAATTGTATGAGGAGTGTATCCAGCACAACGTTGTTGACTTCCACGCAGAAGATTTAGAAATTCTGAAACGTGCTTCCGCACTATTTTACTTAGGGGAATATATTGATGCCGATTCCGTTAGTCAGCACACATTTTACATTTTAGCTAATCGTTCAATCGATGGAATTGCTCATCTAGATCGCCTGAAGCTTGCGTTAGTAGCTTCTTACAAAAACAAAGACACCTTTAAACATTTTGCTGAACCTTTTGAGTCTTGGCTATCGAAAGATGAATTAAAGCGATTACGTAATCTTGGCGCAATCTTAAAATTCTCTTACGGTTTAAATGGTTCAAAGAGGCATGTAGTTGAAAAGGTTGACATGTCTAAAAAAACATCTGGCTATCATATTGATTTGTACGTAAATGGCAATGCAATGGCTGAAAAATATCAAGCTGAAAAACAAAAAAAGCATATAGAACGCTTATGTAAGTGTGATGTGACCTTATCATTCCACTCAAAGGGAGAGTAAGTAGATGACTGACAAAATCGATATTTTAAAAGAACTTGAAAAGCCCAAGTATTATAATAATCGAGAGTTAAGTTGGTTAGCTTTTAATGAGCGCGTTTTACAAGAAGCCGAAGATGAACGAAATCCGTTATTAGAAAGATTAAAGTTTTTAGCCATTTTTAGTTCGAATTTAGATGAATTCTTTATGGTACGTGTGGCAGGTCTACAAGATCAGGTGAGAGCTAATTTTCAAAAGCCTGAAAACAAAGCAGGACTTACACCAAAAGAACAATTAAAACATGTTTCAGAAGAAACTCAAATGTTAGTTGCAAGGCAAACGGTGATTTACAAAAAGTTAGTTGAAAAACAACTATTAAAAGAAGATGTTTTCGTACAATCGTTCAAGGATTTGACGACGACAGAAAAGGAATTTGCGCAAGCTTATTTCGAAGAACAAGTTTTCCCTGTGCTTACGCCAGTGGCAGTGGATGCATATCGGCCGTTTCCAACATTATTAAATAAAACCATGAACATTATGGTTTTGTTAGAAAAAACGCAAGAGAATGAGTTAGTTGAAAAAGTAGCGATTGTTCAAGTACCTTCTGTATTACCAAGGTTCGTCACTATTTCTACTAGTGATGAGAAAAAAATACTTATCTATTTAGAGGATTTAATCATTCATGAAATTGATCAATTGTTTTATGGATATGAAGTGAAATCAGTTAGTACATTTAGAATGACGCGGAATGCTGATTTAACAATCCATGAAGAAGGTGCACGGGATTTATTAGTCGAAATTGAGAAAGAACTTAAAAAGAGAAAATGGGGCGCAGCTAGTAGATTAGAAGTCCGCAAGAATGAGATTGACCCTCATGTACTCCAGTATTTATTGAAAGAATTAGAAGTTCATGAGGATGATGTCTATGAAATTGATTGTCCAATCGATTTAACTTGCTTATTCTCTTTCGTGAAAGAAATAAATACTGGGAGAGAGCATCTTGAATTTCAGAGTTATATTGCTCAGCCACCTTTTGACCTTGCTTCAGAAGAGAATTTATTCGAAAAGGCGATTCAGCAAGATTTGTTCTTCCACCATCCGTATGAATCATTTGCGCCAATTATAGACTTTGTGTCTGAAGCAGCAGATGACCCAACGGTTTTAGCCATTAAACAAACACTTTACCGCGTGAGTGGGAATTCACCTGTGATTCATGCCCTGAAAAGAGCAGCTGAAAATGGTAAACAAGTTACCGTGTTGGTTGAGTTAAAAGCAAGGTTTGATGAGGAGAATAATGTGCATTGGGCGAAGGAGTTAGAGCAAGCTGGATGTCTCGTCATTTATGGCATGAATAATTTAAAGACACACTCGAAAATTACGTTAGTCGTTCGCAGTAGAAATGGTGTAATTGAACGATTTGTACATCTTGGAACTGGAAATTATAATGATCAAACCGCAAAAGTTTATACGGACATGAGCATTATTACGACGAAGAAAAAATTTGGAATAGATGCAACGAACTTTTTTAATTACTTAAGCGGATATACCGAGAAACCAAAATTCCATCACTTAGTCATGGCCCCATATACAATTCGCGATGAATTTATCAGATTAATAAATGAAGAAATTCAATTTCACGAAAAGTATGGGGATGGATATATTCAATTAAAAATGAACTCATTAACGGATAAAGAATTGATTATCAAAATGTATGAAGCCTCTATAGCTGGTGTGAAAATTGATTTAATTGTTAGGGGAATTTGTTGCCTTCGCCCACAAATAAAAGGGGTTAGTGAAAATATTCGAGTGATAAGCATTGTGGGGAGATTTCTTGAACATTCCCGCATTTATTATTTTCATCATCACGGCAAGAAGTTACTCTATTTATCATCGGCAGACATGATGACCCGCAATATGATCAAACGCGTGGAGCTTTTATTTCCCATAAATGATGACGGTATTAAAACACGAATTTTAGACGTTTTAAACTTGCAAATGAAAGATACAATGAAAGCGCGAATTCAAAATGAACATGGTAAATATACGTATATAAAGCCTAAGAAACATGAAAAAGCATTTAACAGTCAAGAAGAATTATTGAAATTAACTTATCGTGTAACACATGATGGTGAATAAATTGATGAATATTTCCTTCAAATCCACAATATCGTGACGATATAACTAGGAAGTTGTCGTATATCATAAAAAAATGATGTTCAAACTAGTTAAAACCAACTACAATAGAACTTGTATAGAAGTATATGTGCAATTATTGGAGGAAATCATGAATTACTCATCTGCGGATGCGTCTGAAACACGCGATTATATGCATTTGTTTGCAACAATTAATCCTTTCGACATGACGTTTATCTTACACAAAACAATTAATTCGGATTATCGCGTAACATATGCAAATCAGCAGGGAGCGACATATTTCCGTCGAGAAGGAAAGAACTCTGAGCTTGCTTCAGATTTTTTCACCGAGGATATATGGATGACTTTAAAAAACTTTATGAATCAGTTGTCGACTCATAAAGATGGTTATAAAACCAAAATCTTTTTACCTGTTTACGAAGAACTTGAGGTCTTTGATCTTAGCTTGCTACTTGTGGAGATAAACACGGAAGAACCAATTATTCGAATGACTTTAACGAATCGAACGGTTGAAGAAGCAGAGCGGACAAAGTTATTAGAAACGAAAGAGAAATACGAATCGATTTTAGATCATAATTTAGACCCCTTAGTGGCTGTTAACAATAATGGGGAAATTGAGTATGCAAATCCAGCTTTATCAAATTCATTTGGATTTCATTCACACGAGGTTATTGGCAAAGAGTTAATCGGTTTTGTCGATGAGATGAGTCGAAAAAGCTTTTCACAATTAATGGAGAGAGCCTTTTTAGGGCAATCGATTGACCTAGAAGAATGCTCATTTTCACATCGATCTGGCCACTTTGTACCGGTTTACATGAAGACCATTCCGATCGTTGTTCATAATGAAGTAACGGGTGTCCATTTTCTAATAAGGGATACATCTCCTCATATTGAGAATAAGGAAAAATTATTTTATTTATCCTACCATGATCATTTAACAGGATTATGGAATCGACGTGCTTTAAAAGAGCATTTAAGAGAAGACACTCGCTTTGCTGAACTTCATAATGAAGAAATCACCATCATTTACATCGATTTAGATCGTTTTAAATTAATCAATGACTCTCTTGGTTATAATTCTGGTGATGAACTGTTAAAACGTATTTCGGACCGTTTAAACATGCTTTCCGACCGGACGAGTAAATTGTATCGACACAGTGGTGATGAATTTGTTTATGTACTTAGACATTCTTCAAAAGAAACATCGGAAGAATTCGCAAATATTGTACTTAAAGAATTAAACAAACCATTTTATGTCGATCATCAAGAGTATTTTGTTTCAGCATCAATGGGGATTTCTGTCTATCCAGCTGATGGGAAAGAAATGGATGTCCTCTTGAAAAAAGCCGATCAAGCGTTGTTCTACGTAAAAGATCGTGGAAGAGCACATTATCGTTTTTATCAGGAAGACATGAATCATTCATTTCCTAATGAAGCTTTAATGGAATCGCATTTAAGACGAGCAATTGAAATGGAAGAGTTATCTATTCATTATCAGCCGCAGGTGGATTTGAATACAGGAACAATCAATAGTTTTGAAGCACTACTTAGATGGAATAATCGCAAATTTGGATTTGTGACACCAGCGCAGTTTATACCGATTGCGGAAGAGTCGGGTTTAATCATTCAAATTGGCGAGTGGGTACTTCATCAAGTTTGTTTGCAATTAAGTGAATGGCAACAAAAAGGATTCCGTCCAATGCGAGTAGCAGTTAATATTTCACCTAAACAATTCAAGCAAGAGACATTTGCTCATCAAATCAAACAAATTTTAGACAAATATGGTGTGCAACCAAATGCGCTAGAGGTTGAAATTACCGAAAGTGCGATGACCAATATGCGTGAAACCTTATCTGTTTTAAATGATTTGAAAGAAATTGGTGTGGTTATATCAATTGACGATTTTGGAACGGGATACTCATCACTTAGCTATTTGAAACGATATCCAATTGACATTATTAAAATTGATCAGTCTTTCATTCGAGACATTGAAACCGATACGAAAAACGCAGCGATTGCAAGAACAATTATTCACTTAGCACATAACTTAGGAATGGAAGTTATTGCTGAAGGTGTTGAGAAACTTAAGCAAGTAGACTTCTTAAAAGAGGCAAAATGTCAAAAAGCGCAAGGCTTCTATTTTAGTCGTCCTGTTCCGATTGACGAAATTACCGCTAAATATATGAGTTAATTTGAGCAAAACCGATGTGAGCTTACACAAGTCACATCGGTTTTTTTTATGGCGTTTTTCTTGTATTCTCCATTTGGTGGGTGTCATTCGAGGATTCGATCGGTGTATTTAAGAATTCATTGTGCCTATTCAAGCATTCGAGGGGGCTATTCAAGGATTCGGCTACCACTTTCTAAAATTCATCTTTTTCACACAATTTCAGAAAGAATTTGTTCCAATAATCTTCTCATTTTGAAAGACAGAATTATAAAGACATGATACGATAATGAGTGAATATTCATTCAATAAAAGGGGCTGAATCATATGTTATTAAAAGACCAAACAATTATCGTCACGGGTGGATCAAGTGGAATGGGTTTTTATATGGCAAAACGGTTTGTCGAAGAGGGTGCAAACGTAGTCATTACAGGACGAAATTTGGAAAGACTAGAGACGGCTCAAAAAGCAATTTCGCATGATGATAGCCGTGTTGGGATTTTTCAAATGGACGTTCGTGAACCAGAACATGTGAAGGCAATGGTTGCCTATACGGATGAAAGATTTGGCCGAATTGATGGATTAGTTAATAATGCAGCTGGAAACTTTATTGTACACGCAGAGAAATTAACACCAAATGGCTGGAAGTCAGTAATAGATATCGTATTAAATGGAACGTTCTTCTGTTCTCACGCAGTAGGGAACTATTGGATTGAAAAGGAACAAAAAGGCTCAATTCTAAATATTATTGCAACGTATGCTTGGAATGCTGGAGCGGGAATTGCTCATTCAGCAGCAGCAAAAGCAGGTGTAATGTCTCTTACACGCACTTTAGCTGTTGAGTGGGGAACGAAATATGGTATTCGAGTAAACGGGATTGCACCTGGTCCAATCGAACGTACTGGTGGAGCAGAAAAACTTTGGGAATCCGAAGAAGCTGCTAGAAGAACGTTAAACTCAGTGCCGTTAGGTCGACTTGGAAGACCAGAAGAAATTGCAGACCTAGCATCATTCATGATGTCTGAAAAAGCAGCTTATATGAATGGCGAAATTGTCACATTAGATGGTGGCCAATGGTTGAATAAATTTCCATTTTGATGAATGATTCTATAGAAGATGCCCATACTACTTCATACAATCTTGAAAGGATGAAGTTGACATGGGTATGTGGACATGGCCGTTAGTCGGCATGATTATTATCGTAGGCGGAATCAGTTTGTATGCTACATTAAAAGTGATGAGGTTTGAAAGACAAAGACAAAGTGTGAATGATGCACCAATTTCAGGTGAAATCAAAGAACATCCTGCGCTTTTTAATCCAGTTATTTGGTCATATCTTTTAGCTATGATTTTCATGTTTGTTATTATCTTTTATTATGTTGCTTCTTCGCGATAATTCGTGGAGAAGTATTTTTTTTACATATTGATGAAGCTTTATTGAGTTGTCTTTCTCTTTTTTTGAGAGACTTTGTGATATGATAAAGAAGTAGTTTGTTGTTCTTTTAAAGAACATAAGAAGGAGTAGAAGTGTATGATTTCGGTTACAAGCAGAGATTTTTTGGATATGCAAATCGAAGAATTCATCATCTCATCTGAAAAAGTTGCTCATGTTCAATTAGGAAATAGTGCAGAACATGCATTATTAGTGTTAACTAAAACCGGTTATTCATCCATTCCAGTTTTAGATACTAAATATCGCCTTAAAGGGCTCGTAAGTACTCAAATGATAACTGATGCGATTTTAGGACTTGATCATATTGAATATGAACGTTTACATGACATTAAAGTAGATGAAGTGATGTTACAACCTGTTCCCTCCATTCATGTTTCAGAGAAATTTAAACGTGGACTAGATTTATTAATTAATAATCCTTTTTTATGTGTTATTGATGATGAGGAAACATTTGTAGGGATTTTAACCCGAAGAGTTGTATTAAAACAATTAAAAAAACATATCTATCAAAATAATCAGTAATATGAAAGAATAATAGAAGATCTCCTTGTGAGGTCTTCTTTTTTTCGAAATGTTCATGATATTAGCAAGTTCATTGGAGTGAAAAGAATGACGTCAAATGAATCTCAAATTATAAAAATATTAGCTGAAGAACGCAATATGAGAAAGGCAGCAGAAAGGCTTTTTTTATCGCAACCAGCACTTTCGCAAAGGTTGCAATCGATTGAAAAAGAATGGGGTACTCAGCTGTTTATTCGTTCCCAAAAAGGTTTAACCGCCACTTCAGCGGGAGAACTTGTGATTCAATATTCGATAGATCAATTGGCTAAGCAGGAAGAAGTATTTGAGACGATTCAGTCATTAATCTCTAAAGTGCATGGCACTCTAAAAATTGCTTGTGCATCAATTGTTGGTCAAAACTGGTTGCCAATGGTATTAAAGGATTTCGTCACTCAATATCCAGAAGCAAAGATTTCACTGATCACTGGTTGGAGTTCTGAAATTGTTAAGGCATTATATGATGGAGATGCCCATATTGGAATCGTTCGTGGACATACAGAATGGAAGGGAACAAAGATCCATTTATTCCGAGATACTTTATATTTAGTTGACCAAGAACTTACGTCGGTTCAAGATGTTTTGTCTACAGATCGACCGTTTATTCAATTTAAAAGTGATTCAAATTATTATCAAGAGATACAAGCTTGGTGGCAGCGACATTTTTCTTCAAGTCCAAAGCGCCAAATTACAGTAGATCAAATTGAGACATGTAAACAAATGGCCTTGAATGGGATTGGCTATGCGATTTTACCGTCAATCACTTTAACTGGACTTGAACCAATCAATAAAATTCCTTTAACAAATCAAGCTGAGGAATTTGAATTAACACGAGATACCTGGTTAATCGGTTATGATTCGGCTTTTGAATTAAGACAAGTTGAGGCGTTTGTCAAAGTCGTGAAAGAACATGCATCAATTTTGCATGATTATTCAAATTAATTCGTGTATTATTGTTCGTTTTCCTGTACAATTAGTCCATATTTTGCAAGATTGAAAGGGGTTCAACTAGAATGAAACAAATGGATGCTTATGAAATTATCTCGTATATACAACATGCGAAAAAATCAACACCAGTAAAAGTTTATGTAAATGGTGAAAACTTAAAAGACTTATCTTTTGGTGAAAATACTAAGATATTTGGTGAAGACAATTCACTTGTTTTATTTGGTGAATGGACTGAAATCGAAAAAGCTTTAGAAGATTATAAAAATCAAATTACAGATGTAGTAGTCGAAAATGATCGTCGTAATTCAGCAATACCTTTAGTGGATTTAAAAGGAATCAATTCACGAATCGAGCCAGGTGCGTTTATCCGTGACCAAGTTGAAATTGGAAATAATTGTATCATCATGATGGGTGCTGTTATTAATATCGGTGCTGTAATTGGTGATGGTACCATGATCGATATGGGTGCAATTCTTGGAGGACGTGCGACAGTAGGAAAGAACTGTCACATTGGCGCAGGAGCTGTATTAGCTGGCGTAATTGAGCCACCATCCGCTATGCCTGTTATTGTTGAGGATGACGTATTAGTAGGCGCAAATGCAGTAGTGCTAGAAGGTGTGAAAATTGGAAAGGGAGCAGTAGTTGCTGCAGGAGCTATTGTGACAAAAGATGTTCCTCCTTATACCGTAGTTGCAGGGACTCCAGCAAAAGTGATTAAAGAAATAGATGATCAAACAAAATCGAAAACAGAAATTATGCAAGAACTTCGCCAATTGTAGGAGTCGGTATGAAAACTCTTCAACAAATCAGACGAGATTTGCATCAGATTCCAGAAATCGGTTTTCATGAATTTAAAACACAAGCTTATTTATTGGAGATTATCTCTTCGTTTAATCAAGACCGTTTAAAAATTGTTACGTGGAAAACGGGTATCGTTGTACATGTAACTGGATTAAATCCGCAAAAGACAATTGGTTGGCGAACAGATATTGATGGTTTGCCGATAAACGAACAAACATCTCTTCCATTTCAATCGATTCACTTAGGTTTTATGCATGCATGTGGACATGATATTCACATGACCGTAGCTTTAGGTATTTTACAAAGAATCATCGAATCTCCTATTCATGATTCCATGGTATTTCTATTTCAGCCTGCTGAAGAGGGTCCTGGTGGCGCACTGCCGATGCGAGAATGGTTAAAAGAGGAACATCCAGAACTAGTTCCGGATATGATATTTGCGTTTCATATTGCACCTGAATATCCGATTGGGACAATTGCCACACGACCAGGTCTGTTATTCGCGAATACATCCGAATTGTTTATAAATCTACGTGGGATTGAAGGACATGCGGCATTCCCGCATAGAACAAGAGATATGACCGTTGCGGCAGCTAATTTACTGATGCAATTACAAACGATAGTGAGTCGATCGATTAATCCACTCGACTCTGCTGTTGTGACTATCGGAAAAATGACATCAGGAACTGTGCAAAATATTATCTCAGGTCATGCAAGATTAGAAGGTACGATTCGAACGATGGATGCAAACACAATGACCCTTGTTAAAGAAAAAATAGAGGCATTTTGTCAAGCCACTGAATTAGCGTTCGACTGTAAAGTGCTAATTGACTATGGCTCATCTTATTATCAAGTTTATAATACAGAAGAGATTACTCAGAATTTCTTATCATTTGCAAGTCAAGACGATTCCACTATTGCCATAGAATGTGAAGCGGCAATGACGGGTGAAGACTTTGGATATTTCCTACAAGAAATTCCTGGTTTGTTATTTTGGGCAGGTGTCGACTCAACATACGGTCTGCACCATGCGAAGCTTAATCCTGATGAAAGAGTCATCGATACGCTCGTTCCTTTCATTGAATCGTATTTAAGATCATTATAAACTTCTAATAGGAAAAAGCCGTTCTGAATTCAGAACGGCTTTTCATGTTGTGTGCCCGGCATGGGCGATAACTCGGTGGTGAAAGTCCACTACAGGCTTGGCAGTAGGAACTGTTAGCGAAAGACAAGGGTGTCCTCCGTGAGGAGGAATCTGAAGGAAGTCGGACGCAAACTCTCGAACTGACGAACAGAAACTATATATAAGGCTGAATCAGGGCGGACGAGTTAGCAATTCATAACGAAGTCCAATACTGCCCAAATCCTGTACAGTAAATATAGCAGTTACATGAGAGGAAGGTTATCGCTCTTACCCGGGGAGGTCTCACAAGGGCTCGTTTAATGGGCAATCCTTCTAGTGATGGACGGATGAATTGTGAGAAGTCAGCAGACGTCATAGTAGTTCCCTTACGGGAATGAAGGACCGAACAATCTAAAATCTTGGAAAACAAGGAGGTGGAGACATCCGCCAAAGAGCAGAAAACATCGTGGTATAGACCGAAAGATGGCTGTCTATAGAAAGCTAGGTTGGAAACCGAAGGATATATAGAAGTGCTCAGGATGTCGACATGGATATGAGAGAACAAGATGGTATCAAAATCATTGATAGAATCATCGCAGAAAACAATATATGGTCAGCCTATGAAAAGGTTCGCAAGAACAAAGGCGTACCGGGAATTGATGGGATGACAGTATATGAACTTCACATGCATCTTGAAGAGCATATACAAGAAATCAGAAAATCCATTCTAGATGGCTCCTATAAGCCACAACCCGTGAAACGAGTGGCGATTCCCAAACCGGACGGCTCAAAAAGGAACCTAGGAATCCCAACGGTTTTAGACCGTACGGTCCAACAGGCAATCCTTCAAATCATCGAACCGATCATAGATCCTCACTTTTCAACTCACAGCTACGGTTATAGGAAGGGAAGAAACGCCCACCAAGCCATAGCACAAGCCCAACAGTATTATGAAGAGGGTTTCAAAGTAGCAGTCGAATGTGACCTAAAAAGTTACTTCGATACTATCCATCATCAAAGGCTACAAGCCTTCCTCGAGGAATACATCCCAGAACAAGAGGTATTAAAATTGATTTGGAAGTTCCTACGCTCTGGCATCTTGGACAAGGATATCTACATCGAGACGACGGAGGGTGCTCCGCAAGGAGGCCCACTCTCTCCGCTCCTGGCAAATGTTTATCTTAACAGATTAGACCGGGAACTCGAACAGATACGACATCGTTTCATCCGTTACGCAGATGACTTCGTCATCTTTGTGAAGAGTATACGTGCTGGACAGAGAGTGTTTGAGACAACCACAAAATTCGTCGAGGGCAAGCTCGGTTTGACTATAAACCGTAAGAAGAGCAAAGTGG